>DBIS01000167.1 GCA_002296975.1 Deltaproteobacteria bacterium UBA796
AGACTCCCCAGACTACCTCAAGCCCGTTCGCCTTAATGTAGGCCATGGCCGCTTTCCCCAAGATCTCGACCAGACGGATCGCTACTTCCCCAATGACCCCCGTTGGGACAGCCCAGCCTTGTTGTTTGAAACAGCAGACGAAGACCTCAATAGAAACGGCATCTTGGACCCAGGAGAGGACACCGATAACGACGGTATTCTCGACCAACCCAATGTCTGGCCCAAGGGCGGCGACCCTCGGGAAGACCTGATGAATTGGTACGAACTCGAGACCAACACCCTCATCATTCGCCCTGTGGTTCCTTTGCGAGAAGAGACCCGCTACGCGGTGGTGCTCACAGAGCGCTTGGTTGGCGAGAATGGTTCGCCAGTGCTTTCTCCATGGAAGTATGTCCACCACACCCGTCAACTTGAGGCGCTCAAACCCGCCATGCATGCCCTGCCCGAATGGGGGGTTGATGTCAGCCAGGTGGCCTATGCTTGGGTATTCACCACAGGCCGAATCACCGGCGACTTGGTCGATGCCCGGCGGGGGCTGTATGGCGAAGGCCCCTATAAATGGTTGGGCGAGGCCTTCCCTGCATCTGTGGGCGAAGCCATGGATATGCACAATAACGACGACCTCGACGACTATCTTCGGCTGCCCGTCTCAACACTGCTCACCCCTGTGGCAGCCATGGGCTTGTTTGGCGATGACCAGTCCGCAACCACCCTGCTCGCTGCATATGAAACCTTCTCTTCCGACATTGTCGGCGGTAGTTTTGAAACCCCAAACCTTCTCGTCGACACCGACGATGGCGGCCTAGACACCACCGACGAATATTGGAAGATGGACCCGGTCTCAGGCTCTATTGTTGTCGGGGCTCAACGGGTGGTTTTCACCTGCGTGCTCCCCAAATCAACCCCCGATGGCGGTCCCGCCTCTGTGGCATTCTTCGGCCATGGTTATGGTTCTAGCCGCTTTGATATGTTTGGATTTGGCTGGGCCATCAACCGAGTCGGCATCGCGACCTGTGCCATGGACTTTCCAGGCCACGGACCCACCATTAAAGAAGATGAGATTGAGACGATTCAATCGGTCCTTGAGGCGCTCGCTTTGATGCCATTTCTCGAGCATCTCCGAGACTCACGACAAAAAGACGTCACGAACGATGGCAAGCCCGACTCAGGGGCCGACCAATGGATCGCGGACAGTTTTCACACCCGCGACATGGTTCGCCAAGCGGCCCTCGATCACAGCCAACTCATTCGTGCGATGCGACAATGTGGCGAGACGACCATGGACACCCCGAGTGGCCCTCGAATGAGTTGCGACTGGAACAATGATGGCGTGCCAGATTTGGGTGGGCCGGATGTTGATTTCTTTATGGTCGGGGGTTCTTTAGGCGGCATCAACACTGCAATTTCTGCGGCGATCGAGCCCGAGCTTGTGGCCACAGCATCTATTGTTGGCGCAGGCGGCATGATGGACATTGGGGTCCGTTCGCCACTCAAGGGCGTCGTCGAGGCGGTCGTTGGGCGACTGCTTACACCATTGGTTCTCGGCCTACCCGACGAGGGTGGTGGCCTGGTTTTGACTCAGCATGTGATCTCGGGTCGAGACCAACACAGTGTCCCATTCGCACGCATCCCGGTAGTGCCTGGCGGGGGTAAAATCCTGGTGGAAAACCTGCTCAATGGCGAGGAGCGTCTGTTCAACATCCCGATGGATGGACGCTTGCGGGTTCCCATACCCGCCGATGCAGCAGACACGGTCAACAAACGCTTGCTTTCTGGCATGCCAGAAGAGGGCCCTGGAGACAGTATTTGGACCGTGGACGACAATGAAGACATCGGTGACGCCTTGAGGGTCACCGTGTGGGACAAGACCGGTGCCGAGGTGGCCAAAATCGACACCTTCGAAACGGAGGCCATGTTTGAAGGCATCACCTACCCTGAAGGCTCAACCTTGGTCGCTGCGGCAGAGGGGCTTGGCCATATGCGTGGCTCCCCCAGCTTGCGGCGCCTGGTCAGCTTTACGGGCATGATCATTGAGCCAGGCGACCCCATCGCCTACGCCCGCGCATACCACCTCGAGCCCTTCGAGAGTCTGGGTGGAGCGCCACGAAATGCACTCATCATGCCCACACCGGGTGATGTTATCGTCGCTGTAAATGCCGAGATTGCCCTCGCCCGAGCGGCCGGCATGGTCGACTACGAAAATATAGACCCACGCTATGGCATGACCGTCGACCAGTTCCTTATCGATACCGAAGTCGTTCGCGGGTTGGAGCAATTTGGGCCATGGGTCGATGAAGCAGGAACCCCTGTACTCTTCGACCCCGATGACCTGGACAACGGCATTAACGAATATGGGGAGACATCATATGAGCCGCTCAGGGTGACCATACCCACCACCTCTGGGGTCAGCGGAATGCGAATCCCCTACGTGAACCCCAACGGAAGCCATGGTTTTGCCCTCCCCAACCCAGGGCTCGGATTTGACATCAACAGCTTCGCCCTCCACCAGATTGCCCGATACTTCCAGACCCGGGGACAAACCCTGAGCGATGACCCATGTATGGCCGACCACAGTTGTGATTGGCTGGCCCCGATCGTCTACGGAGCTGCACGATGAGCTTGCTTTATACCGCCCTTATTTCTGCCGCTTTGGCCGCACCTGCCGATGACAGTAAATCCGGAATTAGGGTGAGCCCAGTCATCGATTGGTGGGTCGCGCACGACCAAACAACCCCCTTTCCTGTAGACAATGAAGGGACCATGGGCGGCCAAGGTGCCCATGTTGAAACCCGACAGCGCGTGGGGATAAACATCGACACAGACGAGGTCAATGTCGGCGTGATTTTGGGCGGACTATCAGACCAGGTGTGGGGTGAAACCTGGACCATTCCCGGCACCATCGATGAACGGGCCCGCCATCAGAAAGGACTGCGCCTTCCCCAATTCAGAAAGCTCGCACTCACCGCGACCTTGGACCAATTCCAGATTGAGACCGGGCTGATCACATCTCACTGGGGCCTCGGCATGTTGGCCAATAACGGCGAAAAGGAGCCCTTTT
>DBIS01000137.1 GCA_002296975.1 Deltaproteobacteria bacterium UBA796
AACAGCGCATCATGCCGCTCAAACGTGCCCTCATCAACCAGGGCCATCAACCGTTCAAAGCTGTCGTACTTTAGGTGATGCCCACAATGGGGACAGCATTGCATCGTCCCCTCGAGGCGTTCCTTATCGAGCACCTCTTTGCACGAAGGGCATTGATTCCACAAGGCCTTGACCCGATCCACATCCGTCGCACGGGGACCCGCTTTGGGCTCCGGTGGTGACTGCTCGAACCAGCGTCTTTCCTTGGACATTGCGTACTCACCCATCAAAGGCAGAGATTAGCCCCGCGCGCTCATTGTGGCCAATCGCTTGATCCGATCAAAGCCTCAATCACCGCAGTGTGTACTGCTGGCCGAAGGCGCCGAAATGCAGCGTACCTCGGGTGAATCGGTGCATCGGGCACCGCACCGCCCTCAATATACGGATGAATCCGGTTGCTGACGATGGCGACCACGCAATCAAACCGAGGTGCAATCCACACACTGCAACCTGTAAAGGCCAAATGACCCACACCATCCTTCGGCCATAATGGCCCCGCCGACCCCCCCGGGCTTGGACCATCCCAACCCAAATGGTGGCTTCCTGGACCTGTTTCGGAGAAAAAGCGCTGCACGGTCGCTGGGTCAAGGCCTTCACGCCCCTCCCCAGCCCAGGCCCGCAGTTGCCAAGCCGCCGCCGCCGCCACAGACGAGGCGGTACCAAACAGCCCTGCATGAGAAGAGACACCACCCATGCTCCAAGCGTTGAGATCGTGAACCTCTCCCACCACCACCGCGCCGCGAACAGGACAATCCTCGGATGCTGCAGCCCCTGGCCACCCAAAACGCAAGTCTACCCCTGAGGGGCCACGCACATATTGCTCAAAAAGTGCCTTTAGGGTGTTGCCGCTCAAAGCCTCCAAAAGTGCACCCAAAGTCAAAAACCCGAGGTCTGAATATGAATATGCCTCACCAGGTGCTGACACCAGTGGCGTACTCATCGCCATATTGAGTATTTTTTGGCGCGCACCTTCAGTCCCCGGTGGGACAGCACCGAGTGATTCGTACAGTGGTGCCCATGGTGGGAAACCAGCACTGTGGCTCAACAAGTGAGCGGCTGTGACACCGGTGGGTGCCCCCAAAAGCGTGTGATTGATGGGCGCATCCAGGTCGAGCAGCCCTTCGGCAACCATCGCCATTGCTATTGGCGCGGTGGCCAACACCTTCGTGAGGCTGGCCAAATCCCAAACAGATTGGTGAGCGGCAGGGCGTGAATCAGGCCTCAACTCCGCTGCACCCACAGTATGCAGATGCAACACCTCAGTCGCACTGCGAACACAGACGCTGATGCCGGGTACAATCCCCGAAGCGACCGCCTCATCCAGCAGCCCATCGAGTGATGAGAACCCTATCCTCGGGTCCACACCAGACCGTTTGCCTGAAGGGTAGCGTGAGCACCCACACGCCACGGGTAGTTGTTTGGACCATGCCCAACCGGCATGCCAGCAACCACTGGAATATTGAGCGGGCTCAGCCGCTCCCGTAAAATATCACCCAATGACCAGCCCGCATCACCGGGGGCTTCGCAGCCATAAAAGGTACCGAGCGCGATGCCGCGGACACCGTCAAAAGTCCCCGCGCCCATCAACTGGGTGATCATGCGGTCGACCCGGTATGGGGCCTCACCGACGTCCTCGATCAACAAAATCTTATCTTTGGCCTTGAGCGCCCATTCGGTACCAGCCAAACTGCTCAGCACACATAGGTTTCCACCGACGACCTCGCCTTCGACCGGCTCGGTATGACCACACAAGCGCTTCCCTGGGAAATCAAGGAACTTTCCTGAACCCATCCAAGCAGAGAGCGCCCGTCGAGAACCTTCGTCCACATGGTCGGCCAAAGAATGAATGACCGGCGCGTGAATCGGACAGCCAACCCCCTTCCCGACCATCGCCGAGAACAACGCCGTCGCATCAGAAAATCCAAGGACCGGCCGGTCATCGATCGCAGACCAGTCGAGATGCTCCAGAACTTGAACAGTGCCGTATCCACCCCGCGCAAACCAAACCGCATCGATATCAGGCTCTGAGAAAGCCCAATTGAGATCCGCTGCTCGCTGTTCGCAAGTGCCTGCGAAATACCGATGCGCCGAGTCCAAATTTGGACCCGGGACGAGCGTGTACTCCCAGTCTTGGAGGATTGCCATGCCGCGCATCAACCGTTTTTTGTCAAATCGCCCCGCTGGGGCGACCACTGCAATTTTTGAACCCTGTTTTAACATGCCGGGATGCTAACCTTATGAGATGCGAATGTTTACCCCAGTTTTCTTAATCCTTGCTTGTTCGGCACCCGAACTCGCCCCTCAGACCGACCTAGCAGGGGCTCAACCCCTTGCATCTGGGCCTGCAATCGAAGCTCAAAACACCCCCTTGCCTTCGGCAGCATGGACCGCCGCTGTCCCTCTCACCTTGGTTGCACCCGGTGGAGCAAACCTGGTAATTTTGGATAGGCTCGGCGTTCGGGTGGAGGTGATACAAATTCGTGAAGGGCGAATTTTAGTTCAATGTACGGGCTGCACCGCCGATTCCGCCAATGCTGAAGGTTGGATGCCCCGTGGGGTTCTCTGGGCAGAACTGCCCCTAGATGACGACGCCACGCTCCAGGCGAGCGACCCCTTGACCTTGGCCCTGCGCTTAAGGGCGCGTTGGGCCAAAGGGATCGGCATACCCACCGGGAGCACTGCTGATGCCATGTGTGCAGCCATTGACCAGGGTTGGAAAATCGATGCGAACCAAGCGGTCGTCACCCACGGTGGCGGCGAAATCAAGCTCAGTCGGACCGGCGCCCATTGGCGCTTAAGCCAAACTGACCCTGCCCCAGCTAGCCCTACCCGCGGTTGTGGTTAAACTGATGAGCATGAGACGACGCCTGTACAGCATTCTCGGAAACAGCCAAAAGCTTGATGGCGGCGCTATGTTTGGCAATGCGCCCAAAGCACTTTGGGAGAGATGGGCCGCAGCAGACGACAGAAATCGAATCAACCTTGCGTGCCGCGCCTTGCTGATTCAGGAGTCAAAGCGCTTGGTTCTTCTCGAAACTGGCGTGGGCGCTTTTTTTGGGCCGAAGCTGCGGGACCGTTTTGGCATTAATGAAACCCAACACGTGCTCCTCGACAGCCTGGCTGCTCACGGGTTTAGCCACGAAGACATCGATGTCGTGGTGCTCTCTCATCTGCATTTCGACCACGCTGGGGGCTTGTTGACAGCTCATACCGATGGCACCCCACCGCAACTTCTGTTCCCGAATGCCCGGTATGTGGTGGGTGAAACCGCATGGAATAGAGCAAACAGACCTCACACCAGAGATAAAGCGAGCTTTATTCCGGTGCTCAACGAATTGTTGGCGCGCAGCGGTCGACTCGACATTGTCACGGGCAAGCACAGCGAAATCCTTGGGCCGGACTACCGCTTCCACACCTCCCACGGTCACACACCTGGCATGCTTCTCACAGAGTTTGACGGCAGCCTCGGGCCTGTGGTCTTTGCCGCAGATCTTGTGCCAGGCCGTGCTTGGGTGCATCGGTCGATAACCATGGGCTATGATCGCTTTCCAGAGCAGCTTATTGACGAAAAATCCACGCTCCTCCAAAGCCTGGCAAAACGTTCTGGCCGGCTATTTTTTACCCACGACCCATCGGCGGCCATGGCTCGGGTGACCCAAGATGAAAATGGTCGTTTTGGTTCGACACAAGTGGTCGACATCCTCTCTGGAGACGTGGCCTGATGCAATTCGATGCGCTGCTTCGCGAGCTTGGTCTTCGGGTTGACGAAGATCTGCCCCCCGCGCTGATCAAACAAATCTCCATCTCTCAGGAGGCTTACCGCCTAGAGTTGGACCAAGCGGGGCTTCGGTACGACATTCCAAAATCCAAGCACCGCCCAAGCAGCATCGACCTTGGTCGCACAGGGCAGGCCGCCATCGATGCAAGTGTGCGCTCAGCGGGCGTCGTGGCAGCGCTCAGCGGCTTATGCGGCGCGATCTCGGTCCCCCCAGAAGCCTTCATTCGGATCGTCCAATCCTTCCGTCTCGCTCAGCGCCTGGCCATTATTTATGGGCACGACCCCGCCACAGATCCCGGCAGCCTTCAAGTCCGACGGGCCCTCAGCGCTGCGTGGGAGTTTAACTTGCCGCCTCAGGCAAAGGTCAACATCAAGCTCACAGATCTCGGTGGTGTGATTCGATCAGGTCTGCCTGCGATTCACGATGGCCCGGCCTGGATGGCGCGAACCCTGGCCAAGACCGCGACAAAGGCCGTCGGTCACCGCTTTTCAAGATGGGTGCCTGGGCTTGGTGCCGGCATGGGTTTGCTCGATGGGCGGCGGCTGGCACGGGCACAAGGCGACCGCATGCACAACAATTTAAAAAAGCGCTGGCAAGGGCCACGACAGGTAGGAGTTGAAGAAGCCGTCGAGATCATCGCCTGACCGGTTATGTTGCCGACATGTCCATGTTCCAACGTGCCCAAAATTTGCTTACCTGGCCCCCCGCGACTGTCGGACAAACGGCCCACCCGATCTCCCTCACCGCTGAGGAGGGCACCTGGATCAAGCTCGCTGACTTCGAGGGGCAACTCAATGTGATTTTCGTGGTATTCGACTCTTTAACAGACTCGACGACCGAGAAATGGCTGGGCGACTGGAGTCGTCGAGCAGCTCAGTTCGATTCCCTCGACACGGCCATCTTTGGCATTCACACCGCCCGAACCGAAGAACTCCGCCGATTCAAGCATCGTTTAGGGCTCGAATTCCATTTATTATACGACCCTCTCGCCATTGAGTCCCGGGCCATGCGGTGCAGCTCACGCTTGGCACCGATTTGTAAAAACACGGTTGTGGTCGTCTCAAAAAACGGCCTAAATATTTTCAGCGAAAGAGGCCAAGTCGATCCCAGCGAAGTCCTCGCGCTCATCGCCGGAATCGAAGGTAAAAATGCCGAACCGCTGACGGCCACCAACACGCCAGAGCCAGCAGAGACCACCGGCCGAGGTGTCGCACCTGCCGCGGTTCAAATGGTGGACTCAGAAAAGGCCGAAACCTTGCTGGCCGAGACCGACGGTGGCTATTTGCTCGTCGATGTTCGCACCCTCTCCGAGTACGAAGCCGACCACAGCCCACAAGCCATCCATATTCCCATCGATGAACTTCCCCATCGCTACCGAGAATTGGACCAGACCAACCGCATCATCTGCATTTGTCAGGCGGGAGGGCGTTCAGCTGCTGCTGCCGAATTTTTGACCAGCATCGCCGGTAGCGAGATCTTCAACATCGAAGGCGGTATGAGCGCTTGGAGCGGCGAACGCGTTACGGGTGGACTGTTGCAGTCCTAAGGCATTTTCTTCTCTCCTCGGGGGTTCCCCTCCCCAGTGCCGAAGCTGTTCTCCTGGAGCCCCTATGAATCCTGCCGCACCCATGTCTATGCCCATTTATCTGGCGGCAGTCGCCCAGACAGAGGCACCCATAGATGCCCCTGGAATCATCGAATTAATGATGACCGCGGACGCCGTCGTTCAGATGGTTTTGGTGGTCTTGCTCGGAATGTCCGGCGTATGTTGGGTCATCATCTTCAATAAAGCGTCCATGCTGAAAAATGCCTCAGCCAGCACCGAGAGTTTCTTGGAGTTGTTCTGGGCGAGTCAGCGGCTGGACCAAGTCTACGACCAAGCCAACCGTATGGACCACAGCCCCGTCGCTGCAGTCTTTAAGGCCGGCTACATCGAGCTCTCCAAACTCACGAAGGCTGGAAAGGGCGAGCGTGGCATGCTCGACGGCGAAGAGAACATCGACCGTGCCCTCCGAAAAGCCGCTCGAATGGAACGCAATAATTTGGAGCATATGACTACATTCCTGGCGACAACAGGCTCCACCGCACCCTTTATCGGGCTTTTTGGAACCGTTTGGGGGATTTTGCTCGCATTTCAAAAAATCGGCATCACGGGCCAAGCCAGCTTGGCGGTTGTGGGCCCAGATATTGCTCACGCCCTCATCGCCACAGCGATCGGGCTGGTCGCCGCCATCCCAGCGGTCATGGCCTACAACTACTTCAACCGCCGCATCAACGTCCTCGAAGATGAGATGGACAACTTCTCCAGTGACTTTTTGAACATCGTCAAACGCCACTTCCGGAGCACCTGAGATGGGCATGTCAGGACCCGAACGCGGTGGTGGGCGCGGCATGATGGCAGAGATCAACGTCACCCCTTTTGTGGATGTGATGTTGGTGTTGTTAATCATCTTTATGGTCACGGCGCCGTTGATGACCACGGGAATGAACGTCGAGTTGCCTCGGGTCGACGCGCCACCGCTCCCCACATCGGACAAACAGATGGTGCTGAGTGTCACCGCAGACGGTGAATACTACATCAACAAGCACCAGTTCAAAATCGAAGAGCTCGAGCCCAAACTGAAAGCGATCATCAAGGCCAACCCAAAACAAGAAATCTTCCTGCAGGCCGATGGCAAAGTCGCCTATGAGAAG
>DBIS01000101.1 GCA_002296975.1 Deltaproteobacteria bacterium UBA796
CGCTGACTCAGATGCGGATGCCGATGCTGACGCTGACGCTGACTCAGATGCGGATGCTGACGCTGACGCGGATGCTGATGACCCAGACCCGGACTTTGACGGAGATGGAGTGCCCGACTCAGACGATTGTGATGATGCCGATCCGTCGTTGGGCGCCATTGCTGAGGACGCGGACTGCGACGGTGCGCTCACCGCGGACGACTGTGACGACACCGATGCCGAGTCCACCATTGTCGCTGAAGATGGCGACTGCGACTCGTCACTGACTGCAGACGACTGCGACGACGGAGATTCGACCATCTACCCGGGCGCGCCCGAGATCTGGGACGACGGCATCGATCAAGACTGCGATGGGGAAGACGCCGACAGTCATGTCGAGCGATGTAGGGACGCTGTGGCGTGCCCGACCGCAATGGAGACTTACACGACAGATGAAGAATGGGACACTATTGCGATGTGCAGCAGCATTGCCGGAAGTGTTCAGTTCAACGACCGTGTGTTCCCCGATGTCATCCCGGACAACTGTTTGCAGGAAGTCGGAGGAGATGTGGAGATAGACAGCAGCGCAATTAGCGACTTAAATGGCTTATCGCTTCTCACGGCCATCGGTGGAGGCCTCTACATCGACAACAACGCTGCGCTGACGTCGTTGTCCTTCGACAGCCTCACGGCCATCGGTGGAAGCCTCTCCATCGACAACAACGCTGCGCTCACGTCGTTGTCCTTCGACAGCCTCACGGCCATCGGTGGATACCTCTCCATCGAGAACAACGCTGCGCTGACGTCGTTGTCCTTCGACAGCCTCACGGACATCGGTGGAGGCCTCTACATCGACAACAACGCTGCGCTGACGTCATTTTCCCTCGACAGCCTCACGGCCATCGGTGGAAACCTCCAGATCTACAGCAACGATGTGCTCTGCCGATCCCTGGTCGATGCCTTTGTGGATGCGATGGTGGCACTCGGCTGGTCCGCTGTACTTGAAGTCAGACTCAACGATGACTCCTGCTAACCACCGAGCCAGTGCCACCCGCATCCCACCCCAATTTCTGTGTCGGTAAGTTGTGCAGGTGTTTGACCGCAGATGGCCGCAAAGGGCTGACACTCGCACGCGTAAGTGGTTGATATTGCTTGTAGCCAGGACTACTCGCTATAGGCTGCGGCTCAGCCTGCGCGGGGACTGCTATGCCCTGCCCCAAGTGGAGGCTGTCTTGCCCGCTGACGAGGTCCGCAGCCCCTTGATCGGACACCTTCGCTACGTAGCGGTGAACCCAGTCCGCTTAGCGCCCGGTGAGTACGTGATTGGTAGTGAAGCCTTCGAGTTGGACCCGGACTACTATGTGTACAGCGCTGCCCACACTGCAGCGGAGGCTGTCTAAGCGAGCTTGGTCAAGAGCCATCGGCGTAGCTCGGTGCGGGAGGCATCGTCATCATCCACGCCCATTCGCTCACGCATCTGGACTCCAACCATCGCCTCACCGAGCATCGTAAATACACTCACCAACACCAGACGCTGTGCTTCCTCTTTTGAGATGCCGCTGAGGTCACATAGCAGGTCGACGATAGATGCCAGCCCGAGCTCTTCTGCCGGAGGAAAAGGGTCCAGGCCCAGGCTGAGCAGTCCAATCGTGAGCCGACCCTGTTCTCGGTCACTCAGGTTTGCCAACGCCTGCTCAATTCTCGTCTGGCGCCCTTGCTTGGTCTCAATCTGGCCGAGCTCTGCGCGAAGCGCCTCGCGTCGCTTTCGGTGGTTGTCCTTCACCATCTCAAGCGTCAGGCCATCAATCGTCCCAAAGTAGTGCACGACTGACGCATGAGACATTCCAGCCGCCTTGCCCACACGCTGGAGCTTGAGTGATCGCGGTCCCTCGCCAATCAAGAGGCGCCGTGCTGCAGCAAGGATGTGCGCACGGGCTGCTTCTGGCGTTCTCCGGATCCGTGGCATCAAATCTCCCTTGACGATCGTTGTCATTGTGTCTAAACCTTATTAACACTTTTGACAATAAAGGCTATCCCAATGAAAAACATCATCTTTCTTCCGTTCTTAATTGGCTGTACATCACTCGTGGAGAGCCCCGACAAACCCACCCAATCTGACCACACCAACCTATCTGAGATCACAGGCCCAGATGACGCCGGGGAAGACGAACCTGCAGTCACAGATGACACCCCCGAGCCCACCGATACGGGCTTGACCGATGAAGCCCCCCCTGAGGTCGAGGCGGACACGCCACCCTATGAGAGCTGCGATGACGGGCGCTGGCCAGTACCCAATTGGGAGACTGGCGCACCCAGTGACCATGGCATGTCAGCCCAGCAGCTAGAGGCCGCTGCTCAATATGCAGGCACCAAGCAGAGCCAGTGCATGATTGTCGCAAAGGACGGTGTCATTGTTGGCGAGTGGTACTGGGGAATCACGGCCGACACCAAGGTGAAGAACTGGTCAGTCGCAAAATCTTACGCAGCAACTGTAGTCGGTGCTGCCATCGATGATGGCTACCTTGATAGCCTCGACAGTCCCATTGCCGACTATGTTGAAGAGTGGCAAGGAACCGAGAAAGAGGCCGTAAGCATCCACCACATGCTGTCAATGAGCTCCGGACTTCGGTTTGGGTTGTTTCGAGACAATGTACTCATGGCGCTCGCGGGAAATATGACCCGACGCGCGCTCAACAACCCGCTCACCCACACACCCGGTGACCTGTGGGAGTACAACAACCACACCGTACAGGTTGCTGAGCCCTTGCTGCGAGCGGCCACAGGCATGAATCCACAAGACTACGCCGCTGAGCGGTTGTGGGAGCCCATGGGGATGGATGTCAACTGGGAAGAGGACCGCCAGGGACATGCAGCGATGTACATGAACGCAAAGGCAAGCTGCCGCGACCAGCTCAAGTTTGGCTATCTGTATCTACGACAAGGATGCTGGAACGGTGAGCAGCTCATCAGCCGTGAATTCGTCGAAGCCGCAACATCCCCATCAACCGAGATGAACCAAGGCTACGGCTACTGGTGGTGGCTCAATGGCGGCACCCCCACCCTCGACTCCGTCACCTTCGAGCCCCACCCAGAAGGGTCTCTTCATCCCCACGCTCCAGCTGATAATTTCTGTGCAGTGGGCTTAGGAAACCAGTTCATTGAGGTCATGCCATCGCTCGACATGGTGGTTGTGCGGGTCGGGTTTGCCCCACAAGAGAACCTGGATCTGTGGGCGACTGAGGGTGCCGTCTTGGATGCACTGCTCGAGGACGGTGAACAAATCGTCCACAACCATCTGCTCGGTATGGTTCTGGATGCCGTGAACTAAGGGCAATAGGTGTCAGTGTTTGACGCCTGCCCTTTTGCCCTTTGAAGGTGTCAAGCACCCGAATGTGGCCCGATGTCTGGGATATTATTATGACCAAAAGGCCCTCTATGAAACATGCAATTTGTGGCCTCGGGGCGAAGCGGATTCATTGAAGGTACGGACAAATGCGACAGATCCACGACACCAGCCTTGTCTTTATTCACATCCCTAAAACTGCGGGCATGGCGGTGGTCAACGCCTTTGGCTTAGAACACCAAACCTCGGATCACTCACTGACGGCCCCCACCGACTTGGCACTGAGCGACCGCCGATTTGTGCGCTTCACTGTGTTTCGAAATCCCATCTCTCGTTTTGAGTCTGGGTATAAATACTCCCTCTCGATGCTCCAGAATCACAGAGGAAACCCCGTTCGAGAAGACATCTTGAGCCACGGCTTAGACAAGGACATCAACGAATTTTTGTCTTTCTATCACGACAAGATTCAGCGCTTGGTGTCAAACATGCACTTCGTTCCTCAATGGTATTATTATACAAAGGGCAAGCCCAGCATCATGTTGCGACAGGAACAGTTGGCGACGGACATCGATATCATCGCCCGCCTGGCTCCCCAGCACTTCGTGGGACTATCCGAGAAGAACAAGTCCCTGTCACCCGCGGATGTAAACACCACATTGAATAAGAAGTCGGTGGAGGTCATAAATAAAATCTATCGAAATGATTTTTTCTTGTGGAATATGTGACATTGGCGGCCAACACTGCCCACGGTCAGCTCGAAATATATCCTCAGATGACTACAGCCCCCATCGGGCACGTTCGATACCGTGAGCGCGGGTAAATTACCACACCTGCGGGGTCAGCAGCGCTGACATTGTAGCGTGCTGGGGCCGTTCCTGGTGTAGACTCCGTGTCTCAGGAGGTTGTATGCGCCTTGCTCTGATGTCGTTGTTGATGATGCCCATGGCGATTGGCTGTGGTGGCGGGGATGAAGAGAAGCCTGCTGCCGATGCAGACGTTGACACCGACGCCGACGCCGACGCTGATGCCGACGC
>DBIS01000237.1 GCA_002296975.1 Deltaproteobacteria bacterium UBA796
TGATGGTCTTCGCGACCGGAGGCCTGGCTTACTTTTTGTGGCCTGAGGCTGGCGCTACTGCAACAATCGGCGGCGCTACCGTTATCGTGTCTTGGATTCATGTCACGATCGCGACTGTCGTCGGCCTTTTGACCGGAATCGCGGTCGGCCTGATTACTTCCTATTACTGTTCAATGGGCAAGGGCCCGGTCAACATGATCGCCGAACAGTCCAAGACCGGTAGTGCAACCAACATCATCGCTGGGCTCAGCGTGGGAATGCAGTCTACTGCAGCACCCATCATCTGCATCGCTGCTGGTGTTGTCATCTCGAACTCTGTGGCGGGCCTTTATGGTGTTGCCATCGCAGCACTCGGGATGCTTTCTACCACGGGTATTCAACTCGCAGTCGACGCTTACGGCCCCATTGCCGATAACGCTGGCGGAATCGCTGAGATGTCTCATCAGCCCGCAATCGTTCGGGAGCGGACCGATAAGCTTGACGCAGTGGGCAATACCACAGCGGCCATTGGTAAGGGCTTCGCGATTGGCTCTGCAGCCTTGACCGCGCTGGCACTCTTTGGTGCCTTCATGCAGCAGGCGGGCATCGTGTCCATCGATGTGTCGAAGCCGATGGTTATGGCTGGTGTGTTCGTGGGCGGTATGCTTCCATTCTTGTTCTCATCGATGGCCATGCGGGCTGTGGGTGAGGCTGCAATGGAGATGATCACCGAGGTCCGTCGCCAGTTCCGTGAAATCGAGGGTCTTCTGGAGGGTCTGGTTCCACCAGACACCAAGAAGTGTGTGGATATCTCGACCGAAGCCGCGCTTCGTGAAATGCGTTTGCCTGGTGCGCTTGCCATCTGTACTCCGGTTTTCGTTGGCTTCGCCTTCGGTCCAGAGACATTGGGTGGCGTGCTGGTCGGTGTGACCGTGTGTGGTGTTCTGATGGCCATCTTCATGTCCAATGCCGGTGGTGCATGGGACAACGCCAAGAAGTCATTCGAGGGCGGTGGTTTCACCATGCAAGATGGCGTGGTTCATCCTAAAGGTTCGCCCGCCCATGAGGCCTCTGTTGTCGGCGACACCGTTGGCGACCCCTTCAAGGACACCGCAGGTCCTTCTCTCAACATTCTTGTCAAGTTGATGAGCGTGGTGGCTTTGGTCATCGCTCCACTCATCGCAGCATACCCGGCCGGACTTCTCGGCCTTTAAAAACCCCACGGGGGGGGCATTTGCTCTCTCCCTTCAGACCAGGTGGAGGAAAACACCATGATTATGAACCAATACGAGCTGATTTATGTGGCCAAGCCACAGCTAAACGCAGGAGACCTTGAGGCTTTGTCTCAAAAGGTTTCAGGCCTTATCACCAAGGCAGAGGGTCAAGTGCTCGCTATCGAGGAGTGGGGTCGTAAACGCCTTGCTTACCCGATCGAGAAAAACGAGCACGGTATCTTTAGCTACATCAACTTCGTCGCACCAGCCGAAGCTCCGTTGCCTATTGAGCGCGGAATTGGGCTGGACGACTCATTCTTACGCTACATCACTGTGCAGCTTTGTAAGAATGTCGATGTTGATGCAGCACGGACGAGCGCTGAAGGCCACAAAGCTGAGCGTGATGCCGTACGTGCCGCAGAAGAAGAGGCTGCTCGCGCCGCCGCTGACGCTGAGGCTGAAATGGCTGCTGCCGCTGATGCGGCAAGGGCTGCCAAAGCTGCTAAAGCTGCTGCTGACACCGCTGCTGCTGAGGCCGCAGAGGCCGCTGCTGCTTCTGGTGAGCAAGCTGCAGAAGATGCTCCCGCTGAAGATGCTCCCGCTGAAGATGCTGCCGCTGAAGAAGCGCCCAGCGACGCCAAAACTGAGGACGCTGCAGATGATGCTTAGGCATCCTGCAGTCCAACGAACAACAAGAAACGAAGGATATTAAAATGGGTATGAACCAACGAAGCGGGAGCTCATCAAGCCCCCGACGCTCATCCAGGAAGAAGGCTTGCCGCTTTTGCTCGGATACTGAAATTCAAATTGATTACAAAGAAGCACGCATGTTGCGGGGCTTTATTACCGAGCGTGGCAAAATTGTGCCTCGGCGGATCAGTGGAAACTGCTCCAAGCACCAACGCCAGGTAGCCACAGCGATCAAGCGCGCCCGCGTCATCGCTTTGCTGCCTTACCTCGCCGTAGATTAAGGAGCCGATATGCTGGTTATTCTTCAAAAAAATGTGCCCAACTTGGGCAATGTCGGAGATGTGGTCAAAGTCAAAGATGGCTATGGTCGTAATTTCCTCGTACCACGCGGTATGGCGGTCATCGCTGACCAAAGTAACCGTCGTAAAATGGCCCACCAAAAGCGAAGCGCTGATGCACATCGTGCCAAGGCGCAAGCTGAGGCTGAGGCGCTTGCAACCAAGATCGCTGAGACTCCTGTGACCATTCAGGCTCAGGTCGGCGAGGGTGGCAAGCTCTTTGGCTCGGTGACAAACCGTGACGTTGCAGACAAGTTGGCCGAGGCTGGGGTGGTTGTCGACCGACGTACCATCAACGTTGGTGACATGATCAAATCAACGGGTGCCTTTGAGCTCAACATTAAGTTGGGCATGGATATCGAAGCCAAGTTGAAGGTCTTCGTCGTAGAGGGCTAGAGCCCCCTGGAGCTGTCTTATGGCTGATGGCGGGGCACTGCCTCAGAGTTTAGAAGCAGAACGCGCTGTTTTAGGCGGGTTGATGCTTGACCCTGGGCAATGCCTCGTCATCGCTGAGGCGCTCCAGCCCGATGATTTTTATCGGGAGGCCCATAGCAACCTGTTTGCGTTGATGGTGGGGATGGCCGAGGCCAATAAGCCCACTGAGATGGTCGCTGTTATCGAGCGAATCATCTCCGCAAATGTAGCGGAAAATGTGGGTGGTCTGTCCTATGTACAGAACCTGGGTGACAATGTCGCGAGCACCCAGAATATTGATTATTTCGCCAATATCGTTGCCGAAAAAGCCATCCAGCGGCGATTGATCGAGGGCGTATTAGCGATTGAAGGCCAGGCCCGATCGGGTGGTGCTGAGCTTGACGAGCTGTTGGACTTCGCAGAAAAAACCGTCTTCGATGTGACCCAGCAGGGATCAAAGAAAGATTGGGAGCAGCTGTCCGTTGTCGTGGACAGTGCCTTTATGAAAATTCAGGCTCGCAGCGATGCGGGTCCGGGCGAGGTTACTGGAACGCCAACAGGTTTTGCCGATCTAGATAAGATACTGGCTGGCCTACATCCCACTGACCTTTTGGTTCTCGCTGCCCGTCCAGCGATGGGAAAGACTGCCTTCGGTTTGAACGTGGCACTCAATGCTTCTCATCACGGCGTTGGCGTTGGGGTGTTTTCGCTTGAGATGAGCCGTGAGCAGTTGGCAACTCGGCTGTTGTGCGCTCAGGGCAGGGTGAATGCAGGAAATGTGAGGACGGGAAACCTCAATCTGGACAGAGACTTTCCTCGTCTGGTTGAGGCTGCTGAAGTGCCTTGCACGCTGCCCCTCTATATCGATGACT
>DBIS01000024.1 GCA_002296975.1 Deltaproteobacteria bacterium UBA796
TGGCACGCAGTCCACGTGCACCGGTGTCCCGTGAAATCGCCTCGGTAGCGATGGATGTCAACGCCCCTTCGGTGAACTTCAGGGTGACGCCCTCCATGTCGAATAACTTTTGGTACTGCTTTACCAACGCGTTCTTTGGCTCGGTGAGGATACGAACCAAGGCGTCCTCATCAAGCTCGCGCAATGCAGCGTGCACCGGCAAACGGCCCACAAACTCCGGAATCATGCCATAGCGAAGCAAATCCTCGGTCTCAACCTGCGCCAGCAAGTCGCTCCGAGACAACTCCTCATTATCGGTCACCTCAGTTCCAAAACCAATGCCCGACTTGTTGATTCTCTCTTCAATAATTTTATCCAAGCCCACAAATGCACCACCACACACAAACAAAATATTGGTGGTGTCGACTTGCAAAAACTCCTGCTGCGGATGCTTTCGGCCACCCTTCGGCGGAACATTGGCCACAGTGCCCTCGATGATCTTGAGCAGCGCCTGCTGAACGCCCTCTCCAGAAACATCCCGTGTGATCGACGGGTTTTCGCCTTTTCGGGACACCTTATCGATCTCGTCGACGTAGATAATACCCTTTGTCGCACGCTCGACATTGTAGTCCGCCGCCTGAAATAGGCTCAGGATAATGTTCTCAACATCTTCGCCCACGTACCCAGCCTCGGTGAGACTCGTCGCGTCGACAATCGAGAACGGCACGTTCAAGAACCGCGCGAGGGTTTGAGCGAGAAGGGTCTTGCCCGTCCCCGTGGGGCCGATGATCAAGATGTTGGACTTTTGAAGTTCGACATCGTCGTGACCCGAGCGAGAATCGATCCGCTTGTAGTGGTTGTGAACCGCCACAGACAAGATCTTCTTGGCGCGCTCTTGGCCGATCACGTAATCGTCCAAGTGCGCCTTGATCTCCCGAGGCTTGGGCACCAAGGCCCGCGACGCGTAGTAGTCCTCGCGTTCATACTCCTCGGTGATGATGTCATTGCAGAGCTCGACGCACTCATCACATATGTAAACCGAAGGCCCAGCAATTAGCTTGCGGACCTCCCGTTGTGACTTGCCACAAAAGCTGCACGTAAGGTTGCGTCCGGATGTGGGTTTTTTGCTCATGATGTTGAGGCCCCCATTTTGCGGTTGAATACCGCTTTAAAAGTACGCGGACGCGCCGATTTGTTCATGTATCGGCCGCCGCAAAACGAAATGAAGGCGAATCGAGACCAATATTGAATTGACCTCAACTCGCCTCGCCTGCTGAATAAATCACTCAGCGCCTGATTTCTCTGTCTTCTCGTCGCCTTCTTCTGTTTCGCCACCGACGATTTCGTCGATGAGGCCATAAGAAAGCGCACTGGGTGAGTCCATGATGTTGTCCCGCTCGGTATCGAGCTTGACCTGATCTACTGTCTGCCCTGTGTGCTTTGCCATGATCTCATTGCATGTGCGACGCAAACGTAAGATCTCGTTGGCGTGGATTTCGATGTCCGTCGCCTGGCCCTGAGCCCCACCATGGGGTTGGTGAATCAAAACCCGTGAGTGAGGCAAAGCCCGTCGCTTACCTGCTGCACCGGCGGTGAGCAGCAAAGCACCCATCGATGCGGCTTGGCCCATGCAAATGGTGGCCACATCTGGGCGGATGTACTGCATGGTGTCATAAATCGCCAAGCCGGCGGTGATCACGCCACCTGGACTGTTGATGTACAAGTAAATGTCTTTCTCTGGGTCTTGGCTTTCCAAAAAGAGCAGCTGCGCGATAATGGCGTTGGCCACCATATCGTCGATGGATGTGCCCAAAAAGATGATGCGGTCCATGAGCAGACGTGAATAAATATCGTAAGCGCGCTCACCACCACGGGTGTGCTCGATAACGGTTGGCAAGAAGAAGGAGCCGGCAAATTGCTGGTTCATCTGTTCTCCAGATTTTTGGGCCAGGACGGCCGAGGATTAGGTGGAAGGATTCTCAAAAACGGTAACCCACCGATACATCAACGGCTTCCCTCTACACCAAAGGAAAAGCGCCGACCCCTGAGGATCGGCGCTTTGAAATCGTAAAACCCGAGACTTAGGCCTTTTCAAGCGCCTCGACAATTTGTGGCTTGGTCATTTTGGAGTTGACGGTAAGCCCAAGCCCCTTGGCCACATCGAGCAGATCGGCTTTCTTCATCGACTTGTTCCAGTCTGCTGCAGGGGCCGCCTTTTTCTCGGCCTTGGCCTTGGGTGCCTTGGCTGGAGCTTTCGCCTTTTTGGCAGCGGCCTTGGCTGGGGCCTTCGCCTTTTTAGCAGGAGCTTTGTCACCTTCCTTGGGCGGATCGACTTTGGTGATCTTGGCGTTATCGAGCAGCCAGTCCAATGTTTTCTCTTCTTGGATTCTGGCGTTCAAGGTACCTGCAGCGCCTTCTTTCTCGATATAGCCCTTGATGGCCTCAACCGGCTGACCCCGCTGGTCTGCCATCTCCTGAATCTTGTCCTCAAGATCAGACTCGGTCACCTCGATTTTTTCTTGGCGAGCGACACCGTCCAACACCACACTGGCTCGGGCGGCAAACTCTGCGCGAACCCGCAAGTCTGCGACTTCTTCATCGGAGAACTTCAATGCTTTTGGGTCGCGGCCCATATAAGCTTGGCGCATCCGCAACTCTTCGACCAGGGCGCTGAGCTGCTCATCGATCATGCCCTGAGGCACATCGAATGTATTGGTCTCGACCAACTTCTCGAGCACATTTACACGGGCCTGGTTTTTGCCGGTGCTCTCTGCGAACTCTGCCAACTGCGCCTTGATCTTGGCGGTCATGTCCTTGGCGTCTTTGTACTCCATCGTCTTGGCGACTTCGTCGTCAAGCTCTGGAATCACATGGGCCTGAATGGTGATGACCTTGACCTTGGCGAGCACTGTCTCACCGGCAATCTCTGCGTTTTCGGTATGCTGGCCAATCGTGACCT
>DBIS01000365.1 GCA_002296975.1 Deltaproteobacteria bacterium UBA796
CAGTCGTCGGGCTACGGGCGAGTCTTGCCGGCGATTCCCCATGGTTTTTGGGGGTCCATACCCTCGACCCACACGGGCCATATTTCAGCAATCAGCCTTATGCGGACCAGTTTGATGAAGCGCTCGAGAGCCGATTTGATGGTGTGGCGGAAGGCCGGCAGGAGCGCTTTGCCGAGCATCGAAGCCAGTATGTCCGCGCACTGCAAGACGACCCAAATACGCAATCCGGATCTTTGGGCCTCGCTACTTTAGAGGTGTTGTACGATTCTGAGGTACGATTCGCCGATACCGTGGTCGCTCAGTTGGTCGATGTGGTCGGTGCCAAGGATGACACGATGATTGTGTTCACCTCTGACCATGGCGAAGAATTCCGAGACCACGGCAAGTTGGGGCACCGCCGAAGTTTGTTTCAGGACCAACTGCATGTCCCGTGGGTGATGAGCTGGCCGGGGGTCATCAAGCCCGGTCGCATCGCCACAACGGTGAGCACAGTCGACTTGCTACCCACGGTGGTCGAGTTGGCGACGGGTCAGGCTGTCGATGTGGCGGTGGTGAGTGGCCGTTCTCATGCCCGTGCATTGCGGGGAGAGGCTCAAGCGACATCTGCCCCGGTTTTCGCTGAGCTGCGGGTAGCGGGTCGCTATAGCTGGGCGGTGATCAGCGATGGCTTCAAATTGGTGGTGGATGAGGTGGGCGGCCCAGCGGGTTTGTACAACTTGGAGACCGACCCCCAGGAGCAAATCCCGATAAATGACAAAGGCCGATCCAAAAGGATGGCACAAGCCTTCGACTTGGCCCGAAAAATTCGGCCGGTGCTCAGTGCAGGTACCGCCAAGCAAGCTGCTGCCCAGGCGGATGTGGAGCGTTTACGGGCCTTGGGCTATCTCGATGAGCCAGGTGATGGGCGCTAAGGCTTATGGGTGGGCGTAATATCCAGATATTGTGTAGTAAACTCTAAGGTTTGAGCCCGAGCAGTATGCTTCCCACAGCTGGTTTGTGCTGAGGGTCAGGGTCTGTCCAGGGGCGACGGGTAGCCCAGAGCGAAAGCTTTGGATGACGAGGGGCAGAGACTTTGAGTAGCTCACGCCTTCTCGTGGGTAGCCCAGGCCATACCCGGCGATGGTCACGCTGCCTGCGGTCAACTCAACGCCCATCGCACCCGTGCAATTCGACCCAGTGTTGGCCAAAGAAAGGGACACGTCGGTGATGATGAGTACTTGGTCTGGCGGCGCCTCAAAAAGGTCGATGGTGGTGCTGCCGTCGAGGTGGCCGCCGATAGACACCACAGGGTTGGACGCGGTTGAGACAGCCGACCCCGCCGGGTAGGCGTGTGCGCGCTGTGTCTGGAAGCTGAGCGCTAAAAAAAATGCCCCCAATATTGGGGTGACTAAACGAAAAAAATTACCGCTAAACTGCATCTTCCATCTCCGGTATTTTGGGCGTATCTCGATAACTTGGACGGTGCTTGTGGATGGGGTTTCGTTTTAACTGGCCCCCAAGCAATCCAATGCATTAGCATGCCCCGCATCTCATGAAGGAGTGCCCCCAATGACCCCGGTCTTCGTCCCATTTGTGCTGGTACTTTCTGCGGTCATGATGTCTCTCGCTTGGCTTGGGCATCTCCGCTATCGGGAGGAGTGGTCCTTTTGGGTGGCACTTGGGGTGAGCTGGACGCTGGTGTTACCAGAATATGTGCTCAACACTTGGGCCACACGGGCTGGCCACGGCATCTTCTCAGGCTCGCAGATGGCGGCGATTCATCTGGCGAGCGGCGTGGTATGCGTGGCGTTCGTGTCTCGTTTTGTTCTTAAAGAGACAATGACGGTGCTACAAATGTTGGGTTTTGGTTTGATGGGGCTGTCCATCGTGCTCATCATGTGGGAACGATAGACACCCCAGTGTTCGCCAACTAAGCGTAAATTATCGTCCCGACATGCTCCCCGTTGAGGGCGCGTGTGAGGTTTCCGGGTACCCGACCGTCAATGATTTGAATCTCTTTCACGGCCTGGGCGCGTTGGAGATAGGTCAGCACGATGGGCTCGATGATGAGGTCGGGCAACTGGCGCTCTTCAAGCTCGCCGGCGTGGATCCGGTCGATGAAGGTGGCTTTCCTGTCGACCTTGGGGTTGGCTGTGAACAGCCCTTTTTCATCCTTGACGAAGATGCATGAGCGCGCACCGAGCACCTCGGCCGTGAGGTACACCCCGGCATCGGTTCGGTGGGTGGGAATGCGTCCGGTTTTAGCGGGCTTCTCCCAGTGCTCAAAGGGCGGCATGCCGGGTAAAATAGGAACGCATCCGAGCCTGTAATACAGTGGAAGCTTTCCAAAGTCGTCGTGGTCGATGAGTACGCCACCGTCTTTGGCTAAAATCAATTGCAACATGCGCGCATTTTGCATGGGTACGCCCATGCCGAGCTTGGCCAGCACAGATGTGGGCAGCCCCAAGTCGAGGGCGACCGAGTATGCGTGGCGGGCGCGGGTGCCGCCGCCAACGCCAACGAGAATTTGGTGCTCATCTTTGTTGGCGATAATTTCGGTCAGGACTGGCTGCACAGCGGCGCGGCCTCGGTCCATGATGGATTGACCGCCCACTTTGATTACATTGAGCTGTGGCAAAATACGAAGCACTGGGGTCTTTGCGGCCAAGGCTTCTGCATCGGCATGGGTAAACGAGATGTGCTGAAAGGCTGTGTCGATGTCTGTTCGGTCGATGCCTTCGCCATGTATAATTGCCATGTTTATCGCTCCTGCTCGATGATGGTGCCCACATGTTCGCCATTCAGCGCTTGAGCGAGTCGCTCAGGGTGAAGCCCGTTGATGATCTGAATTTGTTTTACAAAACGCGTGTTTTGTAGGGTCTCGATGACTGTGCGGTCAACCACGAGTGAGGGAAGGTTCCGCTCCATCAAGGTCTTCGTGCCAATGCGCGGGATAAAGGTGGCGTCTGGGTTGGTCGCCGGGTCATCTGAATACAATCCGTCGACGTCCTTAATGAAGATCATCGTGGATGCGCCCACAGCCTCTGCGGTCATCATCAGCCCCAAGTCGGAGCCGTTTTCAGGCAAGCGGCCAGAGCTAGGCAGGGGCTCCCAATAATGGTAGGGCGGTACGCAAATAACGAGTGGAATCATGCCGTTTTTGAGGTGAAGCGGCAGCTCGGTGAAGTGGTCTCTCTTGAGGTGAACCGCATTATATCGGCCCATCAAGTGTTGAATCATCGCGAGATTTTGCTCTTCGCTGGCGCCAGCGAGTTGTGCGAGACCACCGGTTGGGATGCCGAGGTCGAGGGCCACATGGTAGACATGGCGCAAGCGTGCACCACCCGAAATACCAACCAAGATGTCGTGGTTTTTGCGTGCCTCGACGAGGGCGTCAACCATGGGAAGTACGGCAGCACGGCCCCGGTCCATGATGCTTCGACCGCCGACACCGATGACCTTGCAGTGGGGTACGAGTGCCACTTCGTTGTCTATCTGTGTTGATTCTTGGAGGCCTATTTTAATCAGAGACTCGCCCATCAAACGGTTGTCAAGATGGACCCGTCCATCTCCATGGCCAACGACTAAATCTTGCGACATTTTATTCCTCCAAAGGGGCTTGTTCGGCCCTATAGTGCATGGCTGACCATGTGCCCACCAAGGCGGCTGATATGGGTCCGCTGAGGGCGCCGGCACCCAGATGGGTAACCCCAGCAATGCCGATATATGCAAAAAAGGCTGCGGGGGCGCCGAGCATAAATGCGATGCCCACCTCCGTGGCCAGCCGCCCGGTCGCCAACACCACCCCAAGCGCCGTCATTGACCACACCCGGACGCCAAATATGCGCTGTATAGGAGGGTAGAGCAGGTCTACGAGCAGTCCCGGAACGATGTGTTTGGCAATCTCAAAGATTCCATAGCGCCCATCGCCCATTAAAAAGGACAGCATGCCCATGCACGCCCCACAGCTCGTTGCCCCAAAGCGCGCGCCAGAGGCCTCGCGGGCCAAAACGTACATGGGGAGCATGATCACATTTTTGTGCCCAGGGGCAAATGGCAGGCCGGGAAGTGTTTTGACCATCTTGATGGCGAGCATGCCACCTGTCAGGCCGGCGATCACGGCTGCTGCTCGAAGCCGGTCGGGTGGGAGGTCTGGGTGGCTCTCCGTCAAGCGATCTTGGGCTTGGTTGATGGCGCGCTCGACGGGTGCCAATAAGATGATTGGCTCTTGGTCACGAACAGCCTTGACGAAGACCTTGAGTTGTTGGGTGCGAGAGGTCCCTTTGGCTTGATGGTGCCTGCCGCGGCCACGCCCGCC
>DBIS01000295.1 GCA_002296975.1 Deltaproteobacteria bacterium UBA796
GACACGGGGGCGCTTCCCGACACGGGGGCTCCAGCCGAAGCAGGCGGCTGCTCGAGTTGGGGCACCCCCACGATCGCAGCCACCGTCACCGACGGCTCCCTTACCGAAATCTCTGGCATCGCCGCATCATCAGTCAACCCAGGCGTGCTTTGGGTACATCAAGACTCCGGCTCTGGGCCGGTGTTGACGGCTTTATCCACCGCTGGAGACACCCTCGGCACCCTTGAACTCACGGGTGAGACGAGCATCGACTGGGAAGATTTGGCCATTGGCCCTTGTGGTGATGTCCCCGCCTGCTTGTGGGTCGGTGATATCGGTGACAATGACGCCAGCCGAAGTGATCTCGCCGTGCTTTCTGTCCCTGAACCCGACATCAACGGCCTTGTCGACTTTGAGCTCACTGCGGCCCCAGCCCGTCACAGCTTTGAATACCCCGAGGGCCCTCAAGACGCCGAAGCCCTGGTCATCGACGGGGAGGGCACGCCTTTTGTCCTCACCAAGCGCACCGACAAAACCAGCCGCATTTACCAAATCCCTACCCATGATAGCGAAATGGCGACGCTGATTGGCGCTATCGACACAGGCCCCGCCGATGCCATGGCCGGCCTTCCAACGGCGACGACCGCGGCAGACTTTTGGGCAGACGCCGGACGGTTGATCGTGCGGGGATATCTATACACATTTGAAGTGCGGCTGACCGACGGTAAAATCAGCGACGCCCCGACGTCTGACTCTGCCCAAGTCCTCACGGGTCTCGAACTTCAAGGTGAGGCCATCGCATACGACCCCTCGGGCCCAGCGATATGGCATGTGTCCGAAGGCAGCCACCCACGCTTGTGGCGCATTCCTTGCCTGGACTGAGTCTATTCTTCACCCTCCTCAGCGTTCGCCTTCATCTCCTGCTCTTTGCAGGCGCGCTCACAGGAGACATTGTCTTGCTTGCAAGCCCCCTCTGACATTCCGCCGTCGATGCAAGCGGTGTATTCATCATCACATTCTTCTTTGCAGGACGCATAGGGATCGCAGCCCACGACGGCCAAGGCAATAAATATAAAAAGCGAGGTTGTGATTAGGTTTTCCCCTTGGACCTTCTCTCTATCTCGGCCAAAACAAGGCGCAACTCCCGGCCGACCTGACCGGAGACAGAACGGTTTTCTTGGGCCCGCCGAATCAAATATGGAACCACCTCCAAAACAGGGCCATACGGCACATATTTAGAAGCGTTAAATCCGGCCTTGGCGAGATTGAAAGAGATGTGGTCGCTCATGCCATACAGTTGGGCAAAATGGATGTGCGGATGATTGATGGCCACACCGCAGGCTATCGCTGAGCTGACCACCAGATGACAGCTGGATTCGTTGTGAGTGGCCGCACAAAAGGCAATGTCGTCGATGTGGCGAATGCAGTAGACCAAGGCCGCGTCGTAATCGATATCAACAACAGGCTTGCTGAGGTGAATCGGGCTTGTATACCCCTGCTCCTCCGCACGGGCGCGCTCCTTCTCCATGTACGCCCCCCGCACCAACTTGACCCCCAAAATATGGCCCGCTTTTGCCGCTGCTTGGTGGGCAGTCTCAAGATAGGCCAACCGGTCGTGGCGGTATAGCTGAATCGTGTTGAAAACAGAGGGCTTCTCACGATTAAATCGGGCCATCAACCCTTCAACAATGCGATCGATGGCGTCTTGAATCCAGCTCTCTTCAGCGTCGATGTACACGGCCACATCAAGGCGGGCAGCAGACTCGCAGATTCGGGTCAACCGCTCATCCATTCGCCGAACAGCAGCCAGTTCCTCAGCATCAAGGGGCACATCATCGTTGAGTTTTTCGAGCAAAGAAAAGGGGGCATAGCCGGTGATTTTACAGCTGACATAAGGCACCGAAGCATGGCCATCGGCGAAGGCAATACACCGGAGTTGCTCTTCGAGATTGGCATCAAATTCGCGTTGGGTCTCTTTGGCCTCGACCCCGTAATCAAGGATGGTGCTCACCCCAAATTCAGCCAAGCCATCGACCATCGGCTCGGTCTCTTCAAGGCCCTCGCCCCCGCAAAAATGCTCAAAAATCGTGGTCTTCAAGATGGCTTGAACCGGCAACCCGATGGCCAAGGCCAAGCTTGTGATATGAGAACCAATATCGACGATGGTGGCATTGGACATGATCCGAAACAGCCACGCTGACTTGGCCAACTCGGCATCGTCTTTACCGGCGAAGGCGACTGCGGTGTCCTCGAATGAGACAGTGGGCATAGCCCGCGCTTAACTCAGTCATGTCGAGCATGTTCCGATAAACACCCACGAAGGTCCCCGTCAATTCGACACGGGTAGAACAACTTGGCCAAAAATAACCATCAAAATATAGGGCCCCCGTTGACAAAGACATGACCCAACCGGGAATGGCCTGGGTTAGTCTGCGGGCACGTAATCGAAGGAAAACCCATGAAAACACTCACCCCAATGCTCACCACCATTTGCGCACTCCTCGCTTTTGGGTGCGCTCCCGCAGATGAAAAAAACCCTGCAGATGACGGCCTAAGCTGTGACGCAAGCCTCGATAGTGATGGCGACGGCATCGACGATTGCAGCGAGCTCGATTTGGGTCTAGACCCAGCCTCAGACGACACCGATGGCGATGGGATGGCCGATGGTGCCGAGATTGACTGCGGCTCAAGCCCCACAGACATCGACGACACCTGCTACCAATGTGGTTGGGGGCGAAACGACCCCGGAAACATCACCCCAACAGGTGCAGCGCTCGGCGACGTGATGGAAAACCTCTCACTCGTTGATCAATGTAAAGAGACCATTGACACCTACGATTTTGCCGGCGAGTACCATATTTTGTATATGACCGCCGCGTTTTGAGCGGGTTGCACTGCCGAGGCGGTCCGCCTCGAAGATCTTCAGACAGAGTTCACAGCCGAAACCGGCATTGATTTTAGCTTTATGTTCGCCTTGTTTGCAGGTGCAAGCGGGGGCCCAGCCACCGCCGACGATGCCGAAAGCTACGCCGCATACATTGGCAACCCCAACTTTCCCATCTTCGCAGATGCAAACAATGTAATCGTCGACGCCACACCAATGACCCAGGAGTCCTACCCTGAAGTCTGTGTCATCGCGCCCGACATGAGCCTTGTCCAGTGCTACGCCGGGCATGGCTTTGTCGAAGCCGCCCTCGACGACGTCAAAGCCCACGCCAGCCAGTAAATGAAACCGGCGGCCCTCATCACTGGCATATCCTTTCTTTTGGTCGGAATGCTTGGTGGCGGTTGTGCCTCGGATAAGGCCAGCATCCGCAGCCCACAAACCCGTGGAGAGCCAACAAGCGAACGCCCAGCCGAAGACGACTGCACCGACACCTTTCCCGTCGACGTCAAGCCCATCAATGAGCTCATCGACATCGGCGTGCGCATGCCCAACGCGGCCGCGCTGCCCACCATTTTATCAGAAACGGGGCTGTATTCTGACATCGCAACCAAGGCGATTCATCCAGCCTATTCACACTTCATTCCGCAATTTATCTTGTGGTCTGACAGCGCAACCAAAGAGCGCTGGGTCTACATCCCCGAGTGCGACACCGTCGACACTTCAGATATGGACAACTGGTCTGTACCGGTCGGGACGCGGCTGTTCAAAGAGTTCAAAATCGACGGTGTACGCGTAGAAACCCGCATGATCGAGCGACTGGGGCCAGGCCCACGAGATTTTGCCTACGCTTCCTATTTGTGGAACGCGGCTGAAACCGAGGCCACGATGGTCTCGGCTGACGGGCTAAATAATGCCAAAGGGACCGACTTTGACATCCCCTCAAAGGTCCAATGCTTACAATGCCACGGCAGCCACCCAACCGGGGGCGGAAGGCCCTCTCGCGCCCTGGGATTCTCAGCCCTTCAACTTGGCTTTGACGACACATCCCTCAGTCTGGCCCACCTAAAGTCCTCGGGGGCTATCAGCCACGCACCAGCCCATGCGCTCACGATTCCTGGCACCCCAGAAGACGTCGCAGCCCTTGGCTATCTGCATGTCAACTGCGGCAACTGTCACAACACCACCAAAGATCGAACCCCGCAAGTCGACCTCGACCTGTGGTTGGATGTGAACACCCCAAACATCGGCGAGACCGGGGCTTGGACCACCGCCATCGACCACTCTACCCAGCTATTCAATGACCAACATGTGCTCGGGCGGATCGTGCCAGGCGATCCAAGCGCCAGCGCCATCCTGTATCGCATGAAACAACGGGGAAACCCCGGCCAAATGCCCCCTATCGGTACCGAGTTTGCGCATGCTGAGGGCGTATCACTCATCTCAGACTGGATTGGGGGGATGGAATGAGAACTGCTTTATTCATCGCCGCCCTCTGGGTGGCAGCCTGTGGCGGAAAGGCCGACAACGCCGACCCGGGCACCATCACGCCCTCCCCAACTGATACCGCAGGGGACGATAGCGGAACGCCAGGCACACCCGCCTCCTTTGAGGTCACCGGCACCGTGGTGGACCCTGATGGCACACCTGTTGAAGGCGCCCTCGTGTTGGTTGGTGGCCGAGATGAAACGATGGTTAGCACCGACACCGATGGCCGGTTTTCGCTTTGGTACGACTTCGAGGACCACGAAGAACCGGCGATTGTGGCCGGAAAGTTGGGATACCGAGCGAAGGGAAGGGACTTTTTTCGCTACGGGGAAGACTTGACCATCGAAATCGCGCCCGTGAACCCGCCTGATAATATCGACTATCGCTACCAAAGTCCCGGCGATGGTATCGACACCCTCGATGAGAACTGCAGCCATTGTCATGTGGGTTTCGTCCAGGACTTTCTAAGCTCCAAACACGCTGAAGCGACCCGAAACCCGCTCCTCCAAGACTTGTACGCCGGCGTGTCTGCCCACCCCGATGCACTGAGCTGTGAAGATGCCGGCGGCGTGTGGGCCTTGGGCTTCGAGCCTGGTACCGAAGGCGATTTAATCAATAAATGTTATCTGGGCGGCGGTGTTTTACCCGACCTCAACACGGGATGTGGTGGCATGGGCCAACCCGCTTGCGATGCACCCGATCTGAGCGACGAAGCAAAACCCGAGGTGTTTGGTAGTTGTGCCGACTGCCATGCTCCTGGAATAAATGGCATCGCCGGCGGACGCGACTTGCACGATGCGCACGGCCTCAGTTTTGAGTTGGGCGTGCACTGTGACACCTGCCACAAGGTTCGCGACGTCGACATGAGCAAGCCTCCTGGCGTGGGTCAGCGCTTGATAATGGGCCGACCCCACGAGGACGGCCCAGTCGGCTTTGAATGGCTGCCTGTATTTTACGGACCCTTGATCGATGTACCCAACCCAATCATGGGCGGCTCGATCCAGCCCAAGTTCGACTCGGCCGAGTTTTGTGGGGGCTGCCATGAACATGAACAGGCCGCCTTGCTTCCGGGCGAAGCCCTCGACCCTGAACTGTGGCCAGAAGGGCTACCCACCCACAGCACATTTTCGGAATGGTCAGCAGGCCCATACAACCAAGACGCCACCCAATGTCAGTTCTGCCATATGCCTGCAGATGTCGAGGCCAACAACGCCGTGCATTTCTCGACTGCCAGCAAGCGTGGCATCGTCTTTGGCTGGCCCCGGGAACCCGACAACATCCGAAAACACATCTTCCGAGGCCCTCTCGAGGGCGACCCACGGCTTATCGACACAGCGCTGTACACCTCGATCGCCTTGACCGTAGAGGGTGACACCATAGAGGCGACGGTCAGCCTGAACAACATTGGCTGTGGTCATGCCATCCCAACAGGCGAACCCATGCGCGCCTTGGTGATGGTGGTCGAAGCTGTCGGTGACTGTGGCGTACTCGAGGCCAATGGCGGCATGACCATCTCGGATGTGGGCGGGGCCCTGGCGAGTGGCACCGTCGGTGATGGCATCACAAGTGACGGTGAGACCCTCACTTGGGCCGAGGCCGCAGCCATCGCGAGTGCAGGACAGGTGGTGAGAGTGGTTCGACCTTCGGGGGTATTTGACGACTACACCGGTGTTGGTACCTTTGGCACCCATGACATGAGCCCCGAAGACAAGGGCATGGAGATTTTCAGCCCTGTTGCGACCGTACTCATCACAGCGGTGGTCGATGACACTTTGATGTTGGGGACCCCCTTGGATATCGCTGCTGGGGACCGGCTATTTTTAGGGGAAGCCCTATCGGGTGCATTGGAGGACGGCGCGGTGTCGCGACACCTGGCTGGCGCTGCCGGATACACCTTTTCGCGGGTGTTGACAGACGCTGGCGGCGAACGTTCAGTCCCACATTATAAAGCCACCGATATGGTGAGCGATAACCGCATCGGTCCTGGAGAAAATGCGCTGACCTCCCACGCATTCCATCTCCCGAGCGGGTGTGGAAACGTTGATGTGACCGCCACTGTGATGTACCGCCCCCACCCCCTCAACCTGGCGGTACTACGAGATTGGGCGGCGATCGACCATCGAATTTCCGTCGCCAGCAAGCGTTTAGGCGAATGAACCGGCCCTCCATTTGGATCGACGCTGATGGGGTTCCGGCACCCTGTAAGGAGATCATCTACAAGGCCAGCCACCGCACCAAAACACCTGTGATAGTCGTGGCAAACCGATACCAGCAGACCCCGCGTTTTAATTGGATTCGCTTTCAGTTGGTGAGCGGTGGGCTGGATGTTGCCGACGATTTTATCGCTGAGAATTGCCAATCCGGCGACCTGGTGATCACATCAGATATTCCACTGGCGGCGCGGGTGATCGAGGCTGGTGGGGTAGTGGTGCGCTTTCGGGGTGAAGAACTGGACGCCGCCAATGTAGCCCAGCGTTTGCAGGTTCGAGATTTGATGGATGAGCTTCGCGGATCAGGGGTGAACACGGGCGGGCCACCCCCGTTTGGCCCAAAAGACAAGCAACGTTTCGCGGGCGCTCTCGACCGTTGGTTGGCCCGCAACAAGACCCAGCTTTAGGACCGATGGTCATTCGCTCGAAAGGGGACCGAATGTCGAGATTTTTACTCGCACTTTTACTCACCGGCTGCACCTCACCCAAAGACACCAGCAGGGGGGTTGTGGGCGAAACAGACGCTGACGCTGACGCT
>DBIS01000218.1 GCA_002296975.1 Deltaproteobacteria bacterium UBA796
GGCGCGGGTGCTTTCGGCGCGGACGCTTTCGGCGCGGGTGCTTTCGGCGCGGGCGCTTTCGGGCTCATCGAAGGCGCAGGTGAGGGTGCGTTTCGCTCAGCGCTTAGAGTGTCGAGGGCCCGTTTTAAAATGCGGATGGGCAGACCAGCCATGCGTCGAATCATCTCTTTCTCCATTCAACCCTGCATAGCGCATCTTTCAGAGGATGCCCAAGTGCTTCAGTCTTTGCCGAACAGACGCCCAAAAAAACCGCTCTTCTTTTTTTCACTCGGTTTTTGGCCCCCGCTTTTGCCTTCAAGGCGGCGCAATTCACGTGGGGCATCGGGGTTGGCTGGGTTGAAGCGCAAGGCTTGAACCAGTGCACGTTTGGCCGCGTCTTTATCGCCCAATTCTCTGAAAGCCCGGCCCAAAAGTACCCAGCCGCCATCAAGGCGTCGTTGCTGGTGCTTGTTTGCGTCCAAAATGTCCTTCAATTCGCTCAGCGCGCCGTTCGCGGCCTCCATATCGGAGTTTCTGTTTAAGGCGAAGGTGGTGTAGGCCCTGTACGCACAAAACTCCAACTCTTCTGGTGCGCCGCGGACGGCCGACTCAAAAGACTTGTGTGCGGCACTGATGCGCCCGGCGTTAAAGGCGGCGAGGCCTTTTTTGAAGTCGGCCTCCGCGTCGAGCAAAGCCTTGACTTCTTCCATGGCTAAATCATCTTCGGTGGGTTTTCCCAAGATGACATGGTCGATGTACGCGGTGCGCTTCTCGGGGCTGTCGATGGCGTCGAAGGCAGCCCGGACTTGATCGAATGCCTCGGTGGCTTGATCGCGCATTTCGTCTGAGCCCGTGCTGTATTTGTCCGGGTGCAGTTGATTGGCGAGCGCCATAAAGGCCGCTCTGAGCGCATCGGGATCAGCGTCTTGATTCAGACCTAAGATTTCAAATGCGTTGGCGGCGGCAGAAATGCGTTGTCGAATTTGGCCCAATTGGCCCGAGTTGGGGTGTTGGTCGGTGTCTGGGATGGGCGCACCGACCTCTTCGGCGATCAAGCTCGCGATGTCTAGGCTATCGTCACTCATCGCAAAACCTCCCCTAAGGTTCGCCACCCTATCACGACCCAACACAAAGGTGACCCGCCAAGCTAAACTGTGTCCATGATTCGCTTAACTATGGCTCGCATGCGCTTGTGTCTGCTCACCTTCTGGGTGGCGTCGCCGGTGCAAGCCCACAGCTTGGGGCCAGACTTCGTGGCGTTGAGTGCTGCAGTGCTGCCAACGACGGTCCACATTCGGGTCGAGAGGGGTCCGCTGGTGGCCGCCGGCATTCAACAGATGGCCCGGGACTTTTCCATTCCCAGCCAGGGCCATACCCAGGGCCAGGTGGTGTTGTCGTCGGGAAGTGGCGTGATCTTATCTGCATCGGGCACCGTATTGACCAATCATCATGTGATTAATGGGGCCCAGGCCATTGTCATCACCACCTATGATCAGCGCCGTTACCAGGCGACTGTTGTGGGCGCTGACCCGCGCACAGACATTGCTGTGCTTCAGATTCAAGGCGATGGGCCCTTCGATGCGGCCAACTTTGAAGCGGGTGCACCGCTGGCGGTGGGTGCGTGGGTGGTCGCTGTTGGCCATCCGTTTGATTTTCCATTTACGGTGACGGCGGGCATCGTCAGCGCCTTGGGCCGTCGGGGCTTGGGCCACAATGAGATCCAGGACTACATTCAGACCGATGTTGCGGTCAATCCCGGCTCGAGTGGCGGTCCTTTGTTTGATGTTGAGGGCCGGGTTGTGGGCATCAATACTGCGATTTTTAGCCCCGATAAAGAAAACTTGGCCAGCGCTGGCATCTCATTTGCCATTCCAGTGGGCATGGCCATCGATATTGGCACAAAGCTCGCCAACGGAGAGGCGGTGACCCGGGCAACAGTCGGCTTATCTGTCGTCGACCAACCGGCTTCAAGCGCCGAGCCACGCCAAGGTGCGCGCATTAGCCGGGTGTTGGCGGGCAGTGACGCCGAAAAGGCAGGATTGCGCAGAAGTGATGTGATTTTTAGCGTCGATGGCGAGCCCATTCCAAGTGCCACGCACTTTAGGCGACTGATTCAAAGTCGCGACATTGGTATAAAGCTCCGATTGGGTATTGGTCGAGCAGGGCGGGATCGATTGATATGGGTCAAGACAGAGGCCGCATCTACAATGGGCGAGACTGGGCCCAATCGAGCACCTCAGGCCGTGCTGTGGGGGGGGTTATCCCTGGAAAACGTCGACCCAAAAGAGTTAGAGAAACGGGGCATAGCTCTGCCTTCGTCCGTGGTCGGAGGTGTGCTTGTTACAGCTGTTGCACCCGACAGTCCGGCCGCTGTAGCGGGCTTATTGGTGGGGGATGTGTTGTTGGAGATTCGTAGCCTACCGATATTGGGGGTAGACGAATTGCTCGCGACAGTGGAGAATCATCGCGTGGTGTTAATCTCGTTTTGGCGGGGTTATAACCGCTATTTGGCGGCACTGGCCAACCCGGTTCAACCGGACTAATCAGTTTGCTGGGTATGCTTTGGGCGTGAGGGGAGCGGACAAAGTGGGGGGTTAATTAATAAGGTCTTTGGACCAAACCAAAAGATGTCAGGCAGATGTCCAGTTTCGCTATTCCATATCGTATGTTGCTGGGTTTTTGCTTGGTCAGCTGTTCTAAGTCGACGCCCTCGACCGACACAGGCAGTGCTGTCGAGGATGCCGACGCTGATGCCGAC
>DBIS01000148.1 GCA_002296975.1 Deltaproteobacteria bacterium UBA796
GATGCCATCGACAATGTAGAGGCCAAATGCCAACTCCTGGCTGCCTGCCGAGCGCGCAATATCCCCGTTGTCTGCTCTACCGGGGCTGCCGGGCGGTGGGACCCCAGCCAAATCCAGGTCGCAGACTTGGCCCAAACCCGGGTAGATCCCCTGGGAAAATGGGTCCGAAAGTTCCTTCGACAGCGCTACGACTTTCCCCGAAAAGGCGATTTTGGCATAAAAGCCGTCTTCTCCACAGAGCCGCTTAAGGCGCCGGTTGAGCTTAATTATGATGGCGGCGAGGGCTTTCGCTGTGTCTGTCCTGGTGGTGAAAACGATGTGCACACCTGTGAGGACCGCAATGTCATCTGGGGCACTGCGGGCTTCGTCACCGGCTCATTTGGCCTCGCTGCCGCAGGTGTTGTGGTTCGGGACATTGTGGGCCAAACCCCATGAAGCCCACCCATCACGCCGGTGGTGCTGCCCATTTGGTCGAGCTCGACCCCGACCACCCCGGCTTTCGGGATCCAATTTATCGTCAGCGGCGAAATGAAATCGCAGAGATCGCTTTGGCCTACGCCACAGGCGACCCAGTACCCGATGCCCCTTACGCGCCAGAGGAGCATGCGGTATGGGCCGCGATTTGCGAAACACTCGCTCCCATCCACAGACAACGGGTTGCCGCCGAAGTGCTGGAGCTTCAGGGTGTACTGCCATTACCCCCTCATCGAATCCCACAGCTGAGTGCACTCAACCAACAGCTCACGATCGCGGCCGGTTTTCAGTTTGCACCTGTGGCCGGACTGGTCACCACACGCACGTTTATGCGCTACCTCGGCCAGAGGGTGTTTCTCTCAACCCAATATATTCGCCACCACAGCCAGCCATTTTATACCCCTGAGCCCGATGTGGTTCATGAATTGGTCGGTCATGCGGCAACCTTGGTCCACCCCGGAATTGCCGAGGTCAATCGCCTGCTGGGCTTGGCCGCCGAGGTCGCAAACGACACAGAAATGGACAAGATCGCCAATGTGTATTGGTACACCATGGAGTTCGGTCTGGTGGCCGAGCGGGGTGAAGTCAAGGCCTTTGGGGCGGGATTACTCAGCTCTGTTGGAGAGATCCAACGCTTTGATACCGCGGCGACCTTGAAGGATTGGGACCTTGAAGAGATGGCGGCAACCACCTTTGATCCCACCCGATTTCAAGACACACTGTTTGTGGCCCCATCCTTCACGCAGATGCTGGTGGCGGTGAGCCGCTGGGTTCGGAACGGTGACTGGCGCGACTAAAAAGTTCCGCGGCTAGGCGACCGACGCCAAGACAAACCGGCACCACCAAAACCATGGTGTGTTGAGGCCAGCGGGTATCCCAGGCCATCAAAAACAGGGCCGGGAGCGCAAACCAGGCGGCGATGAACTTTGAAAATGAGTCTCGCCAACTCAAGATGAGCCCCACCAGGCCAAGCGCCAGCCACAGCCCATCGAGGGATATAGGAAACACCTCAGGGTGCCAATGAGAAGGGCCACCTTCGGCGAGGGTTAACAGCGGCGTCAGCACCCCTGATTTCGGCGCAATATGAGCGGCGTACTCGGCATGAGCGTGGGTCATCTCAACCAAACGCGACCAAGGGTTTAACCACATGCTTGGGTCGAGAAACCATGCCGCACCCGCCGCCATCAACCCAAATCGCAGCTTGGATGCAAACCCCGGAATAACGGCGATCAACACCAGCCCCGGCAAGCCGTGAATCCACTTACCGGCGATGGCCGCACCCCAACACGATGCTGCGACCAAGATGAGCCATGTCTCTGGGCGGGCGCGATACCGCCATCCGATCAACATGGCGAGGGACATCCACAGCAAAGGCAATGCGTCCAAATATCCCTGAGCGCTATATTTGGCGTGAATGGTATGTGTGGCGAGCGCCAAGCCTGCGACTGGGTTGAGCCCACCCAAGAGTGCGACAGTCCCCACGCCAGCGATAAGTGACATGCTGCGCATGACGGCCAAGCGTGCGACAAGTGAGGGCTCATCCCCCAAGCCCATCATGCCAACCCCATACATCAGCTTGACCAATGCAGGGTGTTCTGTGTTGAGCGGGGGGGCCAACAGCACTTGAATGTCACGGGTTGCAATGGCCTGAGCTTGTTGGGTGGCCGCCGCCAGGTAAATCGGCTCGTCTGCATCCATGGTCAAGGTGCTGACCGCCGGAACACGCACCAACAAGGCCGCCACCACCGTCACCAAAACCCAAGCCCACCTTATTTGGCCCACAGCACACCTCCCACCACCCACACATCAAGCTGTTCAGAAAACTGACCATAAGCTTGGACTTGGCTGTGTTCTGAAAACCGTGCGTTTGCGGCTTGAGTGATCATCTGGCGGGTCTCCTCATTGAAGTCCTCCTCGGCCAACACAATACCGGATAATGGCCCGGCGAGTGCATTGGATATCATTTCGAAATTAACCATTTTAAACCTGGACACCTCGCTAATATCGTCACTCAACGAAAAGCCGAAGCGACCCATCTGAAGGCCCGACACCACATCACGGTCCGCCTCCACTGCCAGGGCAAGCTGCTGGGTCAACAAGGGGTAATTAGGGCTGGTGTTGGCATTCAACCACCGCCCCAGTTCAGTGGTCTGCGCCACGGTCGAGGGGCCGGTATCGAGATGGACAAAGGTGCTCGCGATAACGACTGACACCCCAAAAAGAACCAGGCCAATTCTCGCCTTCATTGGGGTCAATATATGGGCCCAACGCTCAGCGAGCGCGACCGATAATAACGGT
>DBIS01000215.1:0-6552 GCA_002296975.1 Deltaproteobacteria bacterium UBA796
GGCTGGAATTCGCTGCTCCGGTGGTCAATGCCGAACCTTGCCTGGCTTTGAAGGCGCAAGGGTTTCGCTCGGCGGTGTTTTCTAGGCTTGGTGGAGTTGGCAAGCGTTTTGCGTTTGAAGCCCTCGTCGTGCCTAGAATTGGTGTAAGACAAAGGCACCCGAACGGTCCTTCCGTTCATCCGTCCATCGAACACTCAGTTCAAGGAGACTTTTATGTCCATTGCAGTTTTATTCGTGGCTTCGGCCTTGGCCGCTACCGTGAAGCCGGCTGGCGTTGAGTCTTCATCGTATTTGGTCTCCAAGCAAGGCGAGGCCTTTGAGGGCAAGCGAGTCGTTGATGGAAAGCTCGATAATGTTTGGCTTGAGGGAGCGGATAGCTCAGGTTTGGGTTCATGGGTGCAGATTGACCTTGGCGGCGAGAAGACCATCACTGGGCTCAAGATTTGGAATGGCTATTGGATTAGCCCTGACTTTTGGACACGCCACAACCGGGCCAAGGAAATTGAGGTTGAGTTCTCCGACGGCTCTAAGGAAACCTTCACCCTCGCCGACGAAATGAAAGCCGACATGGTGCGCTTCTCAAGCCCGAAGGCGACCAGCTCGGTGAAGCTCAAGTTTAAGAGCGTTTACAGAGGCAGTACGTTCAACGACACAGGGTTTTCAGAGATTCAAGTGCTCGACGCAAAACCCTCAGCCCATGTCGTACCCGTGACGACCACGGCAAGTTCCGTGCTGGTCGAGGATGGCAGCACTTATGGCACAAACCAGTTGTCGGATGGCCTCGTGGACTCCTTGTGGTGTGAAGGCAATGCCGATGGTGACGGTACGTCCGAAAGCATCACCTTCGATTTCGGGGCAGCGACCCAGGTGTCTAGGCTGAAGCTACGGAATGGTTCAGCCGGAAACTTTAAGGCATTTATGGCCGCCAACCGCGCGAAGGCTGGAAAGTTGAGCTTCTCCGATGGCTCTACGGTCGACATTGCCATCAAGCCCTCGCTCATGGAGCAGACCATCGCCTTTGCGTCCAAGCAGACAACCTTGGTTACGCTGACGTTTACGGACGTCATAAAAGGTGCCAGATACAACGATTTGTGCATCGCTGAGGCCTACTTTTTACCCTAGCGGTGCTGACATTGGCGTTAGGTGCTGAGCATGAAGATACAACACGGCATCTTGCTATGTCTCTCTGCCTTGGCTTGTAAGGGCTCTGAGAATAAGATCAGCCGATTGAGTCAGACCGATACCTTTCATCAGGTGCCGACCAATATGGTTGATGTGTTGTGGGTCGTAGACAACAGTCATTCTATGGCTGACGAGCAAGAAAAGATTGCCGATCGCTTTGGTGAGTTTTTGTCGGGCCTCGAGGAAGTTGGGGTGGATTGGCATATGGGCGTCATCTCTACCGACTTAGACGATGTGGCTCAGGCCGGGGTTCTTCGGGGAGAGCCAAAGGTCTTGAGTGTGGACACGCCAGGCTATTTGGACCTGTTTAGGGAGCGTGTTCAGTTGGGCACTGAGGGCTCAGACAAAGAGAAAGGCATCGATGCGGCTTTTGAGGCGCTGTCCTTTCCCCTGGTGGTCAATGTGGACGCCAATGACGGCTTTCGCCGTGCGGGTGCGATGTTGATGATTAACTATTTTTCAGATGAAAATGACTGCAGTGACCGGGGTGGGCTCATCGGCGTTGAGGGTGGCCAGGCTTGTTATGGTCAGTCGGATAAATTGGCGCCCGTCGCAGAGTTGATTCGTGATTATCGTGGGCTGGTCGACGAAGGAGAGCGGCTGATGGTGAGCGCAATTGTGGGGCCTGCCATTGCCGATGGCTGTGAAGGCTCCAAGCCTGGGACGCGCTATCAAACCATGGCCAAAGCGTTTGGTGGCGTTCAAGGAAATATTTGCGACACCGATTTTTCTGAAATTATGGCTGACCTTGGTCTCGAGGCTGGCGGCATGTCCACATCGTTTATTTTAGAGCATTTTGCAGTCGAGGAAAGCATCGAGGTATTTGTTGACGAGGACACGATTGGCCCGTCTGCCGAAGACGGGTGGACATACGATAACGAGTATCATGTGATCCATTTTCATGGCGCAGGCGTGCCACCTCGGGGCAGCCGCATTCAAGTGGCGTACGATGTTGCGAAGAACGATGGTTAGTCTGGCCTTGGCAGGTGCTTTGATATTGCCAGCAAGTCATTTAGGGTGTCGATTGGGCGTCCCAAGTCTGGTACGGCCCAGTGCCGTGAGTCTTGAGGGCCTGCTGAGCGGAGAGACTTGATGCTGGCCTGGTGCCGCTCGGCCACTTGCGTCTGTTTGCGAGCCATGGCGGTGAGCTGACGGGCAACGTCCGCGTCGAGCCCAGGAATCATGGCCAACAGTTGGGCGATGTCAGCGGTGCCTTCAAGTGGCAGCTGCACGCGGTTGATCACGAAGCCGCCAAATGGCATGGAAAATTTATTGAGTTCTTCCAAGAAAAAGAGGGCTTCGGCGCGGGCGGTGGGGGCTGGAGACGAGATCAAATAGAATCGGGTTGTATTCGCACGCAACAATTTTTGGACATCTAAGGAGCGCTCGAGGAAGCCGTCCCAAAGTTCGCGGAATAGTTCAAAGAATTGTGCGATTTCGGCGATGGTCTCTCGTCCGACCACTTTTCCCAAGACCTTCACCACGGCCTCGCTGCCGAGCTCGAGTGCGCGCCACCCACTGCGCGTTGCGGGCATGGCCATCCACCGCATCACGCCACCATCCATCAATTGCGCAATCCTGTCGGGGGCTTTCAGAAAGTCCAGGGCGTGACGGGATGGGGGTGTGTCGACCACCACCAGGTCGTAGCGTCCGCAAGTTGCAAGTTCCCGAAGTTTCTCTGCGGCCATAAATTCGTGGACTCCGCCGAGTCGAGTCGCAGAAAATTGGAAATAGCGATTGGCCAAAATGGCCTCGGCCCGTGCTGGGGTCGTGGAGAAGGAGCGAATCAACCCCGCGAAGGTTTCTTCGATGTTGAGCATCACAGCATCGCAAAACCCAATGGCACCTGGCAATGGAACCTCGGTGGGTGCACCCTCAATGCTTTGAATTTTAAGGCAGTCTGCGAGGCGATGGGCGGGGTCGATGGTGAGCACCACAACCCGGGCACCATCCATGGCTGCCTTGATGGCCATCGCCGCCGAAGTGGTGGTCTTTCCGACGCCACCTGACCCGCAACAGACAAGGATTTTCGCGTTCATGGTGTGCTCAAGTGCTGGGCGAGTATCTCGCTGAGTTGCTCCAGCTCTGAAAATCCGACTCTTCGATCGGCCAGCATGGGAAGGTCCAAAACGGTGGCATCGATGACCGCTTTCAGTTTAAGGCGTGCTTCGCGTTGGTGGCGAAGCTGTCCAAGCCAGCGGTCTGTGAGTTCGGCGAGCCCTGAAATGCTCTGGTTGGGGTGCGCGGCGATGCTGGGTCTGATTTGGGACCAACTCGCGGAGTCCGGCAGGTCCATGTGGATGGTTTCGTTGAGCACGACCGCTGACACGTCGTGGTTTGCCTTTCGCAACTGGGTATACAGGGCGATGGTCTCGTTGACGGGCAACTCCTCTGGAAGGCAGGTGAGGACCAAGCCGGTTTGAGAGGGGTCTGAAATTAATTCATGTACCTTTTTGACGCCTTCGTACACCGGGCCGGCGCGGGTCAACTCCATCATCGAGCCGGCAGATGCGAGCATATGAAGCCCGTGACCCGTCGCTGGAGCATCGACAATAATCAAATCCCAGATGGGGTCACCAGCGCTATTTTCCTCCAGAGACAAGTCGTAGATTTTCCCCAAATGAACCGCGTTGTGAAGCCCAGGGACGGCGTCCATAAAAGGGCCCATCACTCGATTCTTGAACACCAGAGAATACAGGCGGCGGACCTTGATTTGCTGGACCACATAATCTTCGATGGCCTCCTGGGCAGAGATGCTCATCGCAGCAAGACCTGGGTGAAGCGGGGCGGGGGTGTACCCAGATGAGGCCTGGCGAAACAAGGGGGCGATATGGCGGGCGCCTTGGCACTCAACCAACAGGGTGGAGCGGCCGTTGCGGGCGGCCCACAGCCCCAAGGCGACGGCGACGGTGGTTTTTCCGGTTCCGCCCTTACCGGTGACGAAGATGACGCGCTTATCGAGCAGGCTCATTCCTCTGGCTCTGCATGCAGTGGGGCGAGGAGTTGGTCGGCCACCACCCGAAACACCCGAGCCGAAGTGAGCATTTCGATGTGGCCAAGGTGGTTGAACTGGATGGTCTGAGCATGTTCGGGAGCCGCAGATTCAAGGGGCACGATGAGTTGGTCTTGGGTGCTCCAAATGGCCACGGTGTCGCCTTGGTAATCAGCGATGGCCTCAATCACCTCCGAACCGGCCTTGAGATCGCGGCCTTCTCGCGTCCAGCAGAAGACAAAGGTTTTCGTGCCTTTCCATGGTGTGCCGAGGGTGATTACTCGGCGCACGTGCTCGCCATATCCGTATTCCTTGAGGGCGTAGGCCGCGATGACGCCCCCCATGGAGTGACAGACCAAGTCGACTCGATCCGCACCGCTGGCCTCTTTGAGGCGCTCGATGGCCCGGCCTAACTGCTTGGCGAAGACGGGTATGGAGCTAGACCGAGGGCGATGGTTGATCGCCCAGATCCATTCGAGGCCACGGGTGTGTAAATAGGTTTTCAAGAACGAAAAGCATGCGCGATTGAGGCCATAGCCATGCACGAGCAGAACAGGGTGGCGTGGGGCATCGGTGTCTGGCGTATCTGCGAGATCTTGCGTTTTGTGTTTGCGGCTCGGTGATGATGGCCACCAACCGAAGGGCATCAGGCAGATGATGAGGGCCGTCGCAGCGATTTCGCGGGCAAACCAGCTAAAGTCTACTGCGCTGAATCGGGCTGTCTCGCCGCGCTCCAAGAGCATCCATGCGTAGCCGCATACCACTGGGAGGGAGCAGATAAGCCCAAAGAGGAACGCGATTGTGAGTATGCCATCCATTCGCTCTACAGGGTACTCAGAACCGAGCCTAGGATCAAACCGAAGCCTTGGTGAGTCGGCCGTGATAGCTGGCCTTTTTGTTGGAGAGGCGATGCCAATTTACGAATACGGTTGTCAGGCTTGCAGTCATACATTTGAGCGGCTGCAGAAAATCTCTGCTGACCCCATCCGCGACTGCCCTGATTGCGCCGAGAAGGGTTCCGTCAAAAAGCTGGTGAGCCGTACATCGTTCGTGCTCAAGGGAGGCGGTTGGTACAAAGACCATTATGGCCTCAAAAGTGCAAGTGCTGGGTCTGACGGTGGCTCCAGTTCGGACGCCGGTTCGGGCTCCAGTTCGGGCTCCAGTTCGGGCGCCACTTCCGCTTCATCTTCCAGCGATTCGGGCGATTGATGGCCCAACTTATCGATGGCCGCCAGGTTGCGAAAGCCGCCTTGCTCGCCCTCCGGCCGCGCATTCAAGCCCTCAAACGACCCCCTGGTATTGCGGTGGTGCGGGTTGGTGAAGACCCCGCGAGTCGTGTGTATGTGGAGCGGAAAACGGCCAGGGCGGAGCGGCTAGGCTTTTGGCATGAGCATGTCCATTTGGAGTTGGACGCTTCCCAAGCGCAACTCGAGGCAGAGATTGATCGCCTGAATGCCGACCCAAAAATCGACGGCATCTTGGTGCAGTTGCCCTTGCCGTCCGGTCTAGACGGGACGGCAATTCTCGACCGCATCGATCCATCCAAAGATGTCGACGGGTTTCACCCAGAAAATATCGGCAGGCTGGCCCAAGGGCGACCCCAATTTGTCCCGTGTACGCCCGCTGGCGTGATGCGGCTTTTGAGCCATAGTGGCATTAAAGTGGAGGGTAAGCGCGCCGTCGTTGTGGGCCGAAGCAATATCGTTGGCAGGCCGATGGCGATGCTGTTGGAGGCTGCGAACGCCACGGTGACCGTCGCTCACAGTCGCACGACCGACCTGCCTTCATTGTTGCGGGCGGCGGATATCGTCGTTGCCGCGGTGGGGCGGCCGGAGTTTTTGAAAGGTGACTGGCTCTCAGAGGGGGCGGTTGTGATCGATGTGGGAATCAACCGGCTTGCCGACGGTCGGTTGGTGGGTGACGTGGATTTTGAATCGGCTGTGCAGCGGGTTGCGGCCATCACGCCTGTACCTGGCGGGGTCGGACCCATGACCATCGCCATGCTCATGGAGAACACAGTGAAGGCGGCTGAATTGCGGCCTTAAGTGTTGTTTGTCACCCTTTCGCCACGGTGGCGGCGTGTGGCTGAGGTAGTTTGATGCACCTGAGGGGTGCTCAATGTCCATGACACACAATTATCTGATCGTATTTTTAGCTTCTGCTTTGGCGTGCAACACGCCCGTGAAAGAGAGTGAAGCGCTGCCGAATGAAGGCTCTCAGTCCGGCGACTGCGACGATATGGCCGATAACGACGAAGACGGTTTGTTCGATTGTGCAGACCCTGGCTGTAAGGCCTCTCCGCTTTGTGAAGAGGCCGACGCTGATGCCGATTCGGATGCGGATGCCGATGCCGATGCCGATGCCGATGCCGATGCTGA
>DBIS01000215.1:6893-9364 GCA_002296975.1 Deltaproteobacteria bacterium UBA796
GCCGATGCCGACGCCGACGCCCCCGATGTCGACGGTGATGGGCACCCGGCCACCACCGACTGCGACGATAGCGACCCCAGCGTTTACCCTGGGGCAGATGAGCTTTGTGACGGAAAAGACAACGACTGCAACAGTGAAGTCGACGATGACCCCATCGATGGCAACACATATTTTGATGACCAAGATATGGATGGATTCGGCGATGCAGCCTGGCCCAAAGAGGCGTGCGGGCCTATTTCCGGTCATGTAGACAACGACGATGACTGCGACGATTTCGACAACACCATCCATCCTGGTGCCACCGAGTCTTGCGATAGCGTCGACGAAAACTGCAACGGGTCGACCGACGAAGGGCTGCCTACCACTACTTTTTACGCCGATAGCGATGGCGATGGCTTTGGCGACCCCGCCGATGCGATCGACTCCTGTGCGCCCCCCGAAGACCGGGTGGAGAATGCGGACGATTGTGATGATGCGTCGTCTTCAGCCCACCCTGGTGGAACAGAGATATCCTGGAATGGCATCGACGAAGACTGCGATGGCTATGACTTAGACTTTATGGATTGTGTGGACGATACCGTCGATGATTCGATCGATTACCTGACTGGCTGGCTATACAGCGTTCCTGGAGCAACGGGTGTGGTTTACGACCCATTTGTCGGGCTCTTGGAGGTGGGGTCCTATTATTTCAGTGAGGGCGAGGTCAGGCTCGAGGATGACAGCTTTGTTGTCAGCCCCACCGCTGATATTGACATCTTTGATGTCTCGATCACGATGAAGTTGTACATGAGCGCCGATCTCATCGCTGCCTACGAAGGATTCGAGGCATCCTATTGCGCCATCGAGTCGGGGCCGGTTCGGGTGAATTACAACGGCACATTCGAGGTCAACCCCCACGATGATTATGCCGCGAGCAATGTCAATCTCAGCACCGTTATGTTGGATGACCCGTCTTCAGTTACGGTGTTCTCTGGCTGTAATTTGGACCTGATCGATATGCTCTTCGACTTTGCGGATGTGGACTTCAGTCCAACGGCCATGGTCGACGACCGGATGTCTTTGGTGGCCAACGCATTCGAAGGCCTGCTTGAAGATGACCTCGAGTTTCAAACTGAATTGACCTGTCGCCCTTAAGGGCTTCAGTCTTCGAGGGCGTCCGCTCCCCAGGGGGGGCAGGCGCACACAAGGTTTCGATCCCCGTACGCGTCGTCCACCCGGCCGACCGTTGGCCAATATTTGTGGTCCCGTGGTCCATGGGCCGGCCAACCAGCGCTGCGACGTGAGTAGGGGTGCGACCAGTCGTCTCCACCCACCTCGAGGGCTGTGTGTGGAGCGTTCATTAAAGGATTGTCTGCTGGGTCGGCGGCACCGTTTTCGATGTCGGTAATCTCAGCCCTGATGGCGATCATGGCGTCGCAAAAGCGATCGATTTCACTTTTAGATTCGCTTTCGGTGGGCTCGACCATCAAGGTGCCAACGACCGGCCAAGACATGGTGGGTGCATGAAAGCCGTAATCCATGAGCCGTTTGGCAATGTCGACGGCTTGCACACCACTGGTCGCCTTGAAGTCGCGGCAATCCAAGATGCATTCGTGGGCCACCCGGCCATGGGCACCGGTATAAAGCACATCGAAGTGGCCATGCAGTCTGGTGGCGATGTAGTTGGCGTTCATGATCGCGATTTTTGAGGCCTCGGTAAGGCTCTCGGCGCCCATCATGGCGATATAAGCCCAGGTGATCGGTAATATGCTGGGGCTGCCCCATGGCGCTGCGCTGACAGGGCCCTGAGAGGTGTGCTCGCCGATATCGATCAATGGGTGGCCGGGGAGATAGGGGGCGAGGTGTTTGGCGACGCCGATGGGTCCCATGCCAGGACCGCCACCACCATGCGGGATGCAGAAGGTTTTATGGAGATTCAGGTGGCAAACATCAGCGCCCAAGTCACCGGGCTTGCACAGGCCGACCATGGCGTTGAGGTTGGCCCCATCCATATAAACTTGGCCGCCATTTTGGTGAACGATGGCACAAATCTCTCGGATGGACTCCTCAAAGACCCCGTGAGTTGAGGGGTAGGTGACCATTAGGGCGGCCAGGCAGTCTTTGTTTTTCTCGGCCTTGGCTTTGAGGTCTTCCACATCGATATTGCCCTCGTCATCACATGCGATGGCCACCACGCTCATGCCCGCCATGATGGCCGAGGCAGGGTTTGTGCCATGGGCGGATGTGGGGATGAGGCAGATGTTTCGTTCTGTCTCGTCGGTCGCCTCGTGGAAGCGTCGAATGGCCAACAAGCCAGCGTATTCACCTTGGGACCCAGCGTTGGGCTGAAGGCTTACCGCATGAAAGCCGGTGATGTCCCCAAGCCAGGTCTCGAGGCCACTAAAGAGCTCTTGGTAGCCCAGCGCTTGGTTTTTTGGGGCGAAGGGGTGGATGGCGCCAAAGCCTTTCCATGTGATTGGAATCATTTCCGT
>DBIS01000276.1 GCA_002296975.1 Deltaproteobacteria bacterium UBA796
GAGGCCGAACTCACCGCCTTTGCTCAGGCATATTCAGATCGTATTCGCCCCCTATCTCCCAATGCAAAACGCATCACTGACAAGATGCCCAGCAACTTTTTGCTTTTGGGAGAAGCAGCGCGACTTTTTCCTAATGCCCGGGTGATTCACTGTGTTCGAGACCCCGCAGATACAGGCCTGAGCTGCCTATTTCAGCACTTTAAAGACACTTTACCTTGGGCTACTCGACAGGAGGATATCGCAGCTTTTGTAAGCGATTACCATATGTTGATGGCCCACTGGGCTGCCCATAATCCGCTCAGAATACTGACTGTGCCCTATGAAGCATTGGTCCGTGACCCGGCCCACTGGGCTCGGCGAATGAGCGTGTTCTTGGGCCTGCGATTCGACGAAGCGATGCTGTACCCAGAACACAATTCTCGGGCGGTTCGGACGGCCTCTTTTGCACAAGTCCGCCAGCCGATTCACACCCGAAGCATCGGGCGGCATCAGGCCTATTTTGAACACATTCCTCAATTGATTTGTTTGCAGGGTTCGCTCCAAGCCGACCCTGAGTTTTTACCCGGTGATAATCATGCCAAATAGTATCCAAGACCAGTTGACTCAAGTGCTCGAAGTTCATCGAACAGGCGATCAAGACACCGCCCGGCTCGAGTGCGCGGAGTTGATCGCTGCAGCACCCGATATTCCGGACACTCACTTTGTGATGGGCTTGATGATTCAGGACAGCGGTGACCATGCCAAGGCTGTGCAGCTGCTCGGTCGGGCAATCCGTATCGACCCAGATCGGGCAGACTTTCACGACGCTCTTGGGGTGAGTCATGTTTCGTTGGGTCGCCAAAGAGAAGGGCTTCGAAGCTTCGCAGAGGCTGTGAGGCTCGCACCCGACAACCGCTTGGCTGTGATGCATTTGGGTCTTCTGGCGTTGCGAATGGGGTTGGTTGAGCGTGCGCTGCCTTGTTTTGAATCTTTGATGTATATGGGCGAAAGCTCGGTGGAGTTGATTTGCCTTCGGGGTCAGGCGCTGTACCAACTGGATCGAAATTTAGAGGCGATGGAGTGGCTGCACAAGTGTCTGGACCTCGACCCAAATCATCAAGATGCTCACCGGTATCTGGGCCGTGTTTTGATGGGACTCGAACGATTCTCCGAGGCGACCCACTGTTTGCGGGTGGTGGCCGATAAAGAACCAAACAATGGCCGCATTCGCACCTTGCTTGGATGTGCCTTGTTGCGTGTCGGCGATTTGGATGAGGCCGAGGTGGTTCTGACCAGCGCCATCGACATCGACCACAGCCAACATCAAGCCCACGCATTTTTGGCTGAGGTGCAATCTGCTTTGGGCCTTACCGATGCGCCGATGCGTTCATATTTAACTGCCTTGCGGTTGAGGCCGAACGACCTAAAGTATAGGTGCAAACTTGGTTATTTACTTGTGAAGCAAGGGTTTTTACCGAAGGCGGAGCATTGTTTTCGCTTGGTGCTACGGCAAGAGCCTTACAATCTGGACGCCATCGCTGGCCTGGCTTCGGTGCTCTCAAAAATGGGAGACCCACAGGGGGCGCTGGCTTTAGCGGAGCCCATGATTGAGGGCGGCGCAGACCACCCAGACCTCGCCCATATTTATGCCATGTTGTGCCGAAAGCTGGGGCGTTCTAGCGACGCGATACCGGTCTTAAAGCGCCTATTGAATCGCTCTCGCCCACTTCAAACCCGGGCTCAACTCAACCATGCTTTGGGGGAGTTGTACGAATCAGTCAGCGAGCATCACGCGGCGTTTAAGGCCCATAAAGAGGCGAATGACACGCGCCCGGTGGTGTTTGACCCTGCGGACTTCGAGTCCCATATATCCGAACTTATCAACGTGTTTGATGGGGTTAAATTTTCACTTTCCCCCATCGCCGACAACCCCACGCGCATACCGGTTCTTATCGTCGGCATGCCGCGGACCGGTACCACCTTGGTGGAACAGGTGCTCTCGACCCACCCCGAGGTCATCGGCGCTGGTGAACTCGAGGAGTTGGCCATGCTCGCACGGGCTTTGCCCGAGATTATCGGGACCAAGACCCCCTATCCACAGTGTGTACAGGAGTTGGGGCCCGAGGTGGCCACCCACTTGTCGAACTGGTACACCGAGCGCATGATCGCCAAGGCCGGTGATGCAACCCGCGTGACCGACAAGATGCCGCTCAATTTTTTGCACTTGGGCCTCGCCGGGCTGTTGCTGCCCAATACGCGGGTGATCCATTGTCGGCGTTCGCCGATGGATACCGCCCTTAGTTGTTATTTTATGCACTTTAAGGACACCCACGCTTTTGCGACAAAGCTGGACTGGCTCGCACGCTTTTATGTGCAATATGAGCGGCTGATGGACCATTGGCGCAAGGTGACGCCCCTCTCAATTCTGGATGTTCAATACGAAGAGATGGTCCACTATCCAGAGGAAACCATGCGACGCATTGTGGACTTTGTCGGCTTGCCCTGGCACGAGAGCTGCACCCGGTTTTATGATAACGACCGCGAGGTGTTGACCGCCTCATCTGAGCAGGTTCGTCAGCCCATTTACACCACGAGCATCGGGCGACATCTACCCTATTTTGAGCAGATGGAGCCATTTAGAGCCATTCTCGAAGAAGCGGGTCTTTGTGTCGATGTGAAGGGCACATTGCACCACTAGGCGGCCAATCCCTGTTAGGTCTGTGCCC
>DBIS01000339.1 GCA_002296975.1 Deltaproteobacteria bacterium UBA796
GTCTCAGGTAGCGCATCGAAACCCGTTGGACTTTGGTACGACCGGGCTTGCATCGGCACTGGCGATACCGTGCCGAACGCCCAATCCATACCGACCGCAATCAAACACAGCCCCACCACCCAAAGGCGTCCATTTAATCTTTGGACTGCAAAGCCCAAGCCCAGCACCAGCACAAAAGCAGCCCCCGACATAAACCGCAGGGTGGTACCCATCTTTGAGACCCCGGGTAAAAATGCCAACACATCACCTGGCATTGGAAACCCAATCGGCTGGCCCCGCAGTATTTCGAGATCAGCCCCCAAGGCCAAAAACACCACGACACCTCCGGCCATCATCAACGGGCGCCCCCACGGGCCAAGCCGTGCCTGCCAAAGGCCAATGCTCCCAAGCAGCAAAGGCAGCCACCCAACAAAACCAGAGCCAGGTGCGACAACAAGGTTGTGTAAATCAAGATCGTGGCTCCACACCACTGGATGCTGAAAAGCCTGTTGAATCGATGCCCACCGGCCAGCCTGCACGGGCATCTCTGCAGTGAGCGCCCCATGGAAGCCAAACAACTCCGACACCACCAAGGGCATCGCACCACTCGTCGGGCCACACTCTCCACCAGGGGCGGGCTGGGGCCCAGAATAATACCAGTAGCACAAACTAAAAACACCACCAAGGGTGACCAGGAGGGGGAGCACTCTACCCTCTCGCCGCATCCACAAAACCGAGGTGACCACAATGGCCGCTGGGACAGCCTGATAGGGGCTCGAAAACGCCGCCCCCAGCAAACCCAGCGCCAACATGAGGTGACCCCCAAACCCAGCACGCATAATCCCGAGCAGGGCGAGCGGTAATGCCCAGCCAACATGGTTTTCATATTGCCCATTTGAAAGAAAGCTGACCAAAAGTGGGTTCATCACCCACGCAAGCCCAACAACGAGTTGAGCCCAAAAGCCCATCCCCATCCGAGACACCAGGCGCACCATCAACACACCACTGGCCATCAAGCTCAATAGCAATGCCGTATTGAGGGCAACAACCCTGCCCACGACCGGCACGAGCGGGACCGCCAGCAACTGAAACGGCCACCCAATGATCCGAACCGGCCTTCCGTTTGGAAAGTCCGCTGCCACCACATGACTCAGGTTGTCGATGGTGCCCGAAAAATAAGCCGTGAGGTGGTCGAGCACCATCAGATGCAAGGGAACATTCGGGCTGCGATGAAAGAGGCTTGGATAAATCGACAGCGGAAAAAGCACGACAACGGCAGCCGCCAAACACGCGATAGTCGGAATCCAAGGCTTTAGGCGGTTCACGAAACCGAGTTTAGCCGATGGCTTCGGCAATGCTGGCTTGAGCGATGACGGCATCGAGACCCTCAAGCGCCAACAGGGCCCGCGCTCGCTGTGCTGGGTTCGCTCCTCGGTCTAACCGTGCAAAGAGTGGATCGAGCATAGTGGCCTCTTTTCGGCCCCGAGCCCGGAGTGCAGCCTTGGCGCGTTCGAGCACCCCACGGATAAAGCCAGCCCGGGGCTCTGTTGCCGCCAAGCCATGGCGAATCACTTCAACGTGCCAGCGACGCATGATGCTCCATGCCTCTGGGCCAAGCTCATCGTCAACAAAGCGTGCAAGCTCAGCGGCCCCGCAGACCAAGCCCAAGGAGAGCGCGGCGGCGGACATATGTCCATCCCAGGGTTGTTGACCAGCACAGCGAACCTCAATTGTTCCTTGGCGGCTCCGAGGACGGGCACTGTGCCACACATAGTGGTCGTGAACCATAAAGGCCCGCCATGCCTCGTCGTCGTCCATGCCCTCCAACAGCGCCGAGAAAGGCCGGCCATCGCCCAAAGTGGACGTCCCGTCTTTCCGGTCCATCAGGTGGGGCAACCCGCAGAGCATCTCCAGATGGTGCGCCAAACTCTCAGCGGGAACGACGGGCATGCCATGCCGGCCAAACTCGGGCTGAATTTCGCCCATCTTGGCCTCGCGCCAACTGCAAAGACTGGCGTCGACTCCCTCCACAACACCTGAGCTACCACACAGGGCGATGATGACCGGTGAAAGGAGATTGCACAGATTACTCATCGGGATGATTTCTGGCGCGGCGACGTCGACATGGGTCTGGTCGCTGGCGGTGGCGGAAAAGCTCAACCAGGCATCACCAATCGCCTGCTGAAGCACCCCATAGCGTGGCTTTGGCGTCATCAACGCTTCGCTCGCGGGCGTGAGCGGCTGTACACCCATCCCCAACACCCGGGCACCATGGGCTGTCGCGACTTTGACCAGTCGCACCATGGCCGCTTCGTGGTCCCTTGAAAGCTCAATAAGGTCGTGGCGCGGCCCTGTTATGACCTCGATGGTACCCCGACCAACCTCGCTGGCGTAGCTATACTGCACGCCATTCAGGCCCACAATCATGCCCTCGGCATTGCGCTCTCGAACCAAGCCAGGCCCCACCAAATCCGCCCATAAAGCCGAGATATCGAAGGCGCGGCCTTCAGCGTCAACGATGGGAAACTCAGCCTCCCTACCGATCTTACGCACCTGTATCGGAACAGATGAAAACCCAGACTGAAAACGCTCCGAAAACGATGCCATATCAAGACAACTATCGAAACTCATCTGCTTAACCCCGCGATCGAATCGACCATTCTATCCATATGGCTGACCACCACCGAGGCCTCGGGGTCGCCGGGTACACGCCGGTCGATGGCCCCTGTGTACAGCACACTAAAGGCGCCGTATTCATTGGGGCCCAAAATATCATTGGCCGGCCGATCGCCGACATGGGCGAGCTCGCTGGGCGCTACACCCAAGCCCTCACAGGCCAGGTCAAAAACGCGGGCCGCCGGCTTAGAAGCCCCAGCTTCGTCCGAAAAAACAAAATGGTCAAAATACTGAAACAAGCCATAATCCCGCAGGATTTGACGAAGACCAAGGCCCGGAGTGACGATGGCATCGGAGATGATGCCGATTTTATAAGGCCCGTGTAATGCAGCCAAACAATCACCGATACCGTCGACCAGTCGCGGCGGTATCTCGACCTCCATGGTCTCCCAGGTGTGGACCAGCCCCTCAAACCCGGGGGTAGCCGCGATATTTAGAGTCTTGAAGCCCACCATCAGGCGGTCGGCGACACACGGGGTGTGATGCTCCACCTTCCAGTGATGACGGAAGGTGGACTGAGCGGTGTCGAGGGCTTTAAGCACCTCAGCATCTGGAATGTCGGGATAATGCTCGGACACCTCATCCACAAAACTCGACACCCGGGTTTGCGCCTTAGACCCCAGGCCTCGCTCAGCACGAATAGGCTCATCGGTGTCATCCGCGACGATGGTGTCCCAAAAGTCGAAGGTGATTCCCCGAACAGCCATTAGTGGTGGCTCTCCGTGCCGGTCAAACCGTGCGGATGCCCATGGGCCTTCTCTTCATCGGTGGGCGCGCGAAGGCCCTCGACTTTGATTGAGAAGTGCAGCTTTTCACCCGCCAACGGATGATTTCCGTCGATGGTGACTGTGGATTCGGTGGCCTGAGTGACCCACACTGGGATGCCCTGGCCCCCTTCGCCTTCCATCATAAACTGTGAGCCTGGCTCGACCTCGGCGTCTTCAGGGAAGGCACTGCGCGGAACTTCCTGAATCATGTCGGGGTTGACCACACCGTAGCCATCTTCAGGTTGGACGAGCACCTCTTTGGCATCACCGATCGCCAAGCCCACAAGCTCACGCTCGAGACCCGGAACGATATTGCTCGCCCCATGAAGATAAGGGAGCGCATCGCCACCCTTCGAAGAGTCCAAGACCTCTCCCGCATCGTTCTTGAGGGTGTAATGAATAATGGCCACAAGGCCGTCGACGATTGCGTCCATGATGAACTCCTTTTTGTGAACCGCCCTTAAGCGATCCCTCACCGTTCAGCCACGCTCAACCACGACCGCCATTGGGCAGGTATACATCAGCAGGGTCGTGGCTTTCAGGGGCGAGCCGATAGCTTTTTCGGCGTGCAAGAATCGGAATCACCAAGAATGTGACCAAAGCCGAGACAATCATCGCCGCAGCGGTCAAGCCCCCCACATTTTTTAGGGGCCGCGCCTCACCGAGGGTGAGCACGAAAAAACCCACCGCGACCATCACCGCATTTGTCCAAACTGCTGGGCCCACTCGGGCCGTCGCCCGCAATGCTGCCATCGAAATGGGCTCATCATCATGGGCGTACCATGCACTCAACACATGTACCGCATAGTCCACGCCAGCACCGATAATCAAACTGGCCAGCATGGATGTGCCGATGTCTAAGCGAATGCCCAACAGCCCCATCGTGCCGTAGATAATCAACAAAGCCAATCCAGTCGGTGCCGAGGCCAATAGACCGGCGGTCACTGAACGGAAGGCGATCGATAAAATTATCGCCACCAGGACCAACGCAAAACCCAGGCTCTTAAATTGATTGGCGGTGACACTTTGGCTCAGACCCCGATGCATCACAGGCAGCCCACTCACCGTATATTGCATCACGGTACGGTCGACCCCATCCACCACACCCACCGTGTTGACGTTGCGATCGAGCAGTAATGCCCGAAGTGCGTCGTTGAGCTTCGGGTTGAGGTCAAGCTCCAAAGACGATGCCAGGGCGACCACATCTGCTTTTGCCAATGCTGATGCCCAAGCCTCTGCGAGCGGCGCCCCAACCGACCAGCCCAAATCCGCCACCGCAGGGGCGTCGACGGCCAAACCCAGCACCGAACCGACCGCATCGTCTATCGCAACAGGGGAAGCCCCAGGGCCCAAAGCTGTGACCGCCTTTGCGACCGCCTGAGCCTCCGCAGCCGACACAGGCACCATCGCCTCTGCCGAAGTCAAAAAGAAGCCCACCGACGCCTCAACGGCCTGGGCATCCGGATGCCCATCGACTGTACCGAGGACCGAAAGAACCACATCCATCTGACGCTCGTGCCGAGCATCTGCGAGCACCCGTTGCACCCGCACAGCAAGATCCGACAATACATGCGGGCGGGTCCGGGGGGTGACATCGGCCACCTTAAACTGACTGAACCAAGGCTTGGCCACCTCCGCCTCTACACGCTCGAGCACCGCCGCGATCTCATCGGCCCGGGTGGTCCCCAGGGTCACATGCATCAAAGCACGGGTGCGCGCCTCGTTAGCCAATTGACGCACAGCAGGGTTTCCAGTCAGAAACCCCATCAAAGCCTCCACCTTGGCCCGACCATCTGGAATCCGATCCTCGCCCTCCATCATCGCGTTGAGCAAGGCGATAGGCTGACCGACATGCTGCACACGGGCGACATGTTCAAGGCCGTCAATACGCTCCGCGAGCTCCCGAATACGGCGCAACATCACCGGCTCACGCAGGTCAGCCTCGACCAATATTTGTATGAATTGTGCGCCACCGAAATGCTCGGTCAAAAAGCGGTCTGATAAATCTGGGGGAGAGCCTTGAGCATAAAATGCAGACTGGTCAACCTGGCTGGTCACACGCCCAGACAAAAACCCACCACATACCGCCACCATCACCACAACCGCCGTGATCAAGCGTTTATGAGCCCATAGACGCTCGGTCGCGCGCATCAACCCATCGATGGCGAATGGCTTTGCTTTGGTCATGCCAGGTAGGTCCAACAAAACCAACACAGCCGGAATGAAGGTCAGGGACAAAACAAGCGTCGCCACAATCCCGACCGCCGTGAAGATACCAAAAATACGAAGTGGCGCAATGTCCATGGCGACAAAGGACAACAAACCCACCGCAGTGGTGAGCCCGGCGGTAAGCACCACAGGCCCAGTGCCTACAATCGTTCGCCGAACGGCCTCGCGACAACACACTTCCTGCGCGTGAGCGTTGAACCGGCTCAAAATGTGGATGCCATAGGCGCTGCCAACAGCAAATAAAATGATGGGCATCGAGCCCAACACAATATTCAGGGGAACATCGAACACGACCATCGCTGCCCGGGACACCAAAATGCCGATGCCAGTCGACATCAGGCCAAGCAAGGTGCCGACGAGGTCGCGAAAAGAGAACACCATAATGAGCAAAATCGCCGCGACGGCCCATGGGCTCAGGCGCCGCAAGTCTCGCCGGGTGGTCTCAAAAATATAGGTCGAAATAAAGGGGGCTCCACCCCAGTACACCGGCGATGCAGGGAAGGCCTCTTCGACGATTCGCCGAATGCCATGGGCCACATCCTGCGGGTCTGCCCGATAGGTAGCGAGGGCGACCAACACCACTGCGTTGCCATCGTCAGACACCAAACTGCCCCGAATATGTTTGCGACTCAACACCTTCGAC
>DBIS01000388.1 GCA_002296975.1 Deltaproteobacteria bacterium UBA796
GCCTCAGCGGTGTACCATTTCTCGACATCCAAGCTGGGAGGAGCGGCCTTGCCAATCACTTCAAGCTCGCGTTCGATCTTGCGCGCCCGTCGGTAAGCGGTTGTGGATGAGTACTTTTTCTTCATCTCTGCGAGTTTGGTTTTCGCGCCGGCTGTGTCGCCATCACGGACTGCTTTGCCGATCGCCTCGTAAAGTGCGGCGGCAGCTTTTTCGGCCTTCTCGTCTTTGGGCTTGGCTTTCCCGCCACTCTTGGCGACAGACTCGATCTTCTCTTCGAGAGAGGCGACCTTTTCTTCAAGGGCCTTGACCCGGTCAGCGGTGGCGCAACTCGCGAGAAATGCGAGGGCACCGAGAATAAAAAGACGATTGAGGTTCATTGTCCTCTCCTGTTTCGTTTTGCGGATATCCGCGTTTGATTCGGCCACGCACGTATCATGCGAGACGGTGCAGGCAAGCAATACGAAGAAACCGGCCTGCCTTGACGCTTTTTTAGAGCGCTTCTGGGATGGCGCGGACCTGAAGCAAGTCGATATTGGCCTCGACGAAGCCCTCGGACTCCATGGTCAACTCGACCCCGTCGGACCATCGCGACATCAAACTAGGATCGGCCTTGAGGGCTTCAGCGAAGAGGCCGGTGGTCATCAAGCGGATACTCCCCGTGGGGTCGTTTGCAGCGGGCTTGAGGGTGCCGACCATGACACCGTCGTGGGCTGGGATAGGCCCCTCGATGACGATTTCTTGGGTTTCGATGACCCGGTCGTTTTTATCTTTGATTGTGGCCATCAGCTTGATCGCGGTCATGTTGAACTTGCTCTTGTTTTGGAGCAAGAACTGAAAGATCGTGACATTTTCTGCGCGCTGGTCGGGCAATTGCATCCAAGAACTGTTCTTGACGAACACATAACGGTCAGGATTGTAGATCGGGTCATGTGATTGCCGGGTTTCGGCCTTCGCGAAGTAATAGGCGGGCACCACGGTGTTCGTGGCGACGTAGCCTTGTGCACCGGTGGCATTGCGGACTTCGTACCATTCGCCTCTTTTACCCAAAAGCTGCACCGTGCTGTTTTTGGAGATGGTGCCCACTGCCTGCGCGGTGGAGAGGGGCTGTGCGTAGACTTTGGTGTCTGTAGACGCGATCATCTCGGTGAGCTGCAAGCCTGTTGTGCCGCCCAAGATTTGAAGGTCTTCGTGATTGGGCAGTTTTTGGCCGTAGTTCCACATGCCCCAGCCGCCAAAGAGCACGATACCCATCAGTAGGACGGCGATGGGCGTCTTGTTGCGGGTCTTGGGCATGTCCCAATCACTGTCATCGTCGTCGTCGAGGGTGCCCTCATCGCTGAACAAGGGTGCCAATTCTGGCAACTCACTCGCGTAGAGCCAATCGGATGCACCGGGGGGCTGAACCATATCGCCTGCGCCAAGTTGACCATTTTGGGCCAAGCTTTTGAGCTCTTTGAGGTCGGCGGCGGAAAATTGGTGGTCGCCTTGTGTGACCAGCCAGCGTGCCATGATGGGCTCCAGAGTACAGGGAGATTCAGGATAATTCGAGTTCGATGTACCCTTTACAGTGGCCTCGGGTCAAGGACGTGGGGCGGCTGAATCGGAGTCTTGACTGTCAACTGACAGCTTGCGGGGTGTGGCTTGGGGTGAATGGCCCGGATACCGTGGTGTTTCATGAGGGGTATCCGTGGCTTTTGAGCGCATTCCATTGTTGGTGGTCATCGACGACACCAAGCGTTGGTGTTCGGCCGTGGTACCTGAGTTGAAGTCCATGCTCGAGCATCGGGGCTTTGTGGTAAATGTGCACCGAATGCAAGACGGCCCGGTGAAGCTGGCCGGGCATAAAGCGGTGTTGATCGGCGCGCCCACGTTTGGGGCCGCCATTAAAGCTCGCCCCCCCACCGAGTCCTTCGCTACCTACATCGAGGCGATCGATGGGCTGGATGAAGTTCAGATGGGTGTGTTTACGGTGTACAATTTCCGAACTGGTGACGCCATCCAGCGCCTCAAAGGCTTGGTGTTGCGGGTAGGGGCCAGATACATCGCTGGGCACGCTTACAGCCGCCAAAGGCCAAAAAGAGGCGCTCATATTCTTCCGGCGGAGTGCATGGTGCGGGTTCGATGAAGCGGACAAGTAGTTCAGAGACTTTCGCAGCCGATTTGAGGTCAGCAGAGGACCGGCTGCGGGCTGCAGGGTTGTCTGGTCGCCGTGCGTATGCGGCCTTGTGTCGTCACTTGGCTGCCCGGTTGAATATCCCAGAGCATTTGTGGATCGAGGGGGAAGAGGCACCGCCGGAAGCCCGGTTGGAGCGCATCTCACTCACCGCGGATTTGGACCTGTTTGGCTTGGCGTACGAGCGGTTTTTCCCCGAGGTTTTTAAGGCCGAGCGCGGGCAGTTTTTCACGCCTCGTCCCCTGGTGGAGTTGATGGCGGATTTGGCTCAGGTCGGTCCCCGAGACCGGGTGTTGGACCCCACCTGCGGCTCGGGCACTTTTTTGGTGGTGGCCAAGGGGCGTGGGGCCGATGTGGATGGCATCGAGGTGGACCCCGAGTTGGTCGCTTTGTGCCGTTTAAATTTGGCGCTGCACGGTGCCAATCCGCGTGCGGTGCGTCAGGCGGACCTGTTTCGTGAAGCCCCAACAGAACAGTGGGATGTGATTTTGGCGAATCCACCATTTTCTGTGCGCATCGACGACCCTCTGGCACTTCAGAATTTTAGTTTGGCCCAGGGGCGCAGCCGGGTGGTGTCGGACACCTTGTTTTTGGCTGCCGCCCACGATCGGCTTCGGCCCGGCGGTCGCTTGGCGGTGGTCCTGCCGCGGTCGGTTTTTTCTAATGACAGTTATGCATGGCTGCGGGCCTGGCTGTCTGCGCGCTTTGTGCGCCGGGCGATCGTGTCATTGCCAGAGGGTATTTTTCGGCCTTTTGGGGGTACTTCCGCACGGGCAGTAGTCCTGGTCTTGCAAAAATTACCGGTCCAGGTGGATGACTTTGTTGTCGGGGTTGTTGAGCATCCTGGCTATGACACCTCCACAAAGCGGTTTCGGGCGACTGAAATCGATGATTTGGGTGCGCTTCGGATAGCCTTCAAGCAGGGCACCATGCCCAAGGTGGCCGCCAATGCTCAGTCTTGGTTGCCGGAGGATGTGCTCACGGAGTCGACCATCCCTGAGCACGTGCCGGTGGTGACCTTGGGCGAGGTTGCCCCATTGGCCAAGCGTCAATCCTTCCGACCAGCGCACTCTGAGTTTTCTGAGTTTACAGAGATCGATTTGGCGGATGTCGACAAGCAACTGGGTGAAGTGTCGGGTGGCCGGGCCCGCCAAAGCCAAGATTTTCCTGGCTCCAAAACGCCTTTTGAGGTGGGGGATCTGTTGTTTGCCCGGATTCGTCCGGCCTTAAATAATGTGGTCATCGCCTCCAAGCCGCATGTGGATGGGCCAGATGCTTTGTGTGGTTCATCGGAGTGGATACGCCTAAAGCCAGTCGACCAGCCACATTTTTCCTTGGTCGCGGCCCGAGCGCAGTGTGTTCGCGACCAGCTCACAGCGACGGGGGGTCAGACCCGTCCACGCATCAAGGCCAGCGACCTGCCGGGTTTGTTCGTTCCTGATCCAGGGGCGGAGAATCGCACAAGCATCGATCGCATTGTGGGTCGGGCAATGGCGGTGCGTGCGAAGGCCCGTCGCGACCTCGAGGCGGTGACTGTATTGTACGCCGCTTTTGGGGCGGGAGAGATAGACGCATCCACATTGGCCGTGGGTTTGAAGGCGCTCGAGTAGGGACTGTGTCAGCCGGCAGCGGTTATTGATCCCATCCGGTTTTCGCCCACAATCCATCAGGATAAAGCGCGCCGATGCGCTGTTCGGCATCGGGGGTGTCTGCCAGTGCTGCTGCCGCCATCCATCGCCCACCAGCGACGGTGTCGGATGTCGCGAAGACCCAAGGCTCTCCATCTGTGATTTTGATGTCGATAAACACCTTTCGATTGCCCTGCTTCAGGCCCAAAGTCAGGGTTTTCGTGAAGGATTGGGGCCAGTCGTCGACGAGCACCTTTCGCTCGCATTGAAGAGGGCCCCGGGCGAGCTGTGGGTCACCATCACCGACCGCCTTGGGGCGACCGATTACGGTGGCGTCGGCACCGAGCCATGCCGCTACCTTGAGCAGGGATGCCGAGGCGGGGTATTCTAGGGCTTTGCGTCCGATCGGTGGCTGGGCGTCCAACAAAGCGCAGCCTTTTATACCAGCCTCGAGTGTTTTTAGGCCAAAATCTGGGCTTGCAAGCGCCCGCTGGACGATCGATGGTGTGATGGGGTTATCGAAGGGGATGGCTTGTCGTCCAGCCGTCGCCCAGGCGCGTTTCATGGCCGGGACATCCCCTGTTCGAAAGGTTGCCATAAGCATTGCGCGGGTCCAGTCTGGGTCATCGGGCTTGGGCTGTGCATTGAGCAGATTCAGGCCATCTTTCGGGTGCATCAACACGTTGGCGAGGGCGTCGCCGAGCAGATGGTCGAGCGCTTGGTCTTGGCCCTCCCATTGCGCTGCGTGCTTTGCCTTGGCTTGGACCACTGTGGGTTGGCGTGATTCCAACGCTTGCGCCAACGCGATCTTGGCCGAAGCGCCCTCAGGGGTGAGTGCTCGGACTGGGGGATCGCTACATGCCATTAAAAAGAGCAATGTCCACATCAAGCTTCAAACCTCCACGATGGTCGATAGGGAGTCCAATGTGTCCCGCTCAAGCCAAGCCGTCCACAAGGCACTGTGATCCATTTTGGTGCGGACTTGGGTACCATTCCCCGATGAACGCGATCTACGAGCGATATGACAGCCATGAAGTGTATGGCTTTAACGCGCCTGGCCCGCTGATCGTGACCTGTGAGCATGCGTCCAACCGCATTCCTGCACCGCTTCGCAGTTCGGCCTCAGACCGCCATTGGCTGGGGACGCACTGGGGCATTGACATTGGTGCCAGGACCGTTTGTCGTGAGTTGATTCGTCAAACCCGCTCCATCGGTGTGATGGCCCGGTTTTCGCGGCTGCTCACCGATGCCAATCGGGAGCCCACTCATGAGCATTTGGTTCGGTGTGCGGTCGAGGGTGAGGTCTTGAGTTTCAACAGCCGTTTAACCATCGAAGAGGTAGACCGTCGGCTGGAGCGATATCACGCCCCCTACCATGCAGCGGTCGATCGGGTGGTGGACAGACGGATGAAGCAAGCGGGCGATGTGCTTCTTTTTTCGGTGCATTCATTCACACCCAAGCTGGGTGACGATGTACGCAAGATGGATGTCGGCGTGCTCTTTGATCCTTTTGAGGCGGTGGCCCGACGACTACAGGCGGAAATTGCCGTAGAGGGCTTGAGTGTGGCCCTCAATGAGCCTTACTCGGGTCGACATGGTCTGATGTACAGCGCCCTACGCCATGGGGCCGCCCACGATGCTGTGTATTTAGAATTAGAGATCAACCAGGCTTTGATTGGCAACGCTGCCGACGCGCGTAAAATGGGTCGCACCCTCGCCCGCGCAATCGGTCGGCTTAAAGTGCGGGCCCGGCCTCAAGAAGGCGCCTAAGGTCATCCTTGCCGCGGGTTTATTCGGCCCCGTCGAAGGTTTCGATCTTCATGAGGTTGGTCGCACCGCGGATGGGTGTGTTGCCAGCGAGCACGACCACTTCGGTACCGGGGGTGATCAGGCCGGCCTCGATTAGGGCGCGTTCTCCTGCAGCAATCATCTGGTCGGTGTTGTTGAAAATGGGTATGCGCACGGCGGTGACTCCCCACACCAAGGCCAAGGCGTCGACCACCCGCTCATCGGGGGTGAGGGCAAAAATTGGTGCGCGCATTCTCGCCTTGGAGACCAAGACCGCGGAACGCCCCGACCAGGTGAAAACCACGAGCGGACGATCCCCCTCTTGCACGGCTTGGGCAGCGCATCTCGCCACGGTGTTCTCGGGGCCTGCGAGCGCGGTGATTTTGGCGATATTCCGTTGCTTGAGAAAGTGACTTTTCTCCACATCTCTGGCGATGCGATCCATCACGGCCACGGCCTCGAACGGGTATTCTCCGACAGATGTCTCACCGGATAGCATCACGGCATCAGTGCCATCCAAAATGGCATTGGCCACATCGGTGGTCTCGGCGCGTGTGGGCCTGGGGTTTCGTTCCATGCTGTCGAGCATTTGGGTTGCGGTGATGACCGGAACGCCGGCGTGGTTGGCTGCTTTAATGAGACGTTTTTGAATGATGGGTACTTGCTCGAGGGGCAGTTCAACGCCGAGATCGCCTCGGGCAACCATGATTCCCTCTACCGAGGCGAGGATTTCGTCGATGTTATCCACGCCTTGGGGCTTTTCGATTTTGGCGATGACGGGGGTGGATTTGGCGCCATGTCCGGCCATGGCGTCTCGCAATATGGCGATGTCGTCCGCGCTTCGTACAAAAGACAAGGCCACCCAGTCAACACCAGCGGCCAGTCCAACCTCTAAGTCGGCCCGGTCTTTGTTTGTGAGGGCTGGGGCCTGAATATTGGAGTGAGGCAGATTGATGCCCTTGTGTGCGCCGAGCATTCCACCGGCGTCGATGGCCACATCTACCTCTGCTTCGCCCTCTTGTGGTTGCCGCACCGCGGACACATTGCCAGACAGCGCACCATCGGCAAAGAGCACCCGATCGCCGACCTGAACATCTCCAGCCATGCTCGGCCAGGTGGTGCCCACTCGCAAAGGTGTGGCCACAAAGGACGCGTTCATGACGATGGTCAAGGTGTCGCCCTTGTCGAGTTTGATGGGTGCCCCGCCACCGGTCCGAATCTTAGGTCCTTGCAGGTCCAGCAAGATTGCGATGCTCTTGTCGGCTCGCAAAGCAGCGTGGCGAATCCGAGAGATGCCAGAGCGAATCCCATCGGCGGTTGAGTGGGAGCAGTTGATGCGGGCGACATCTACACCGGCCAGGAAAAGCCTCACCAGATTGTCGATGGATTCGGTGGCAGGCCCGATGGTGGCGACGATTTTGGTTCGGCGTGAAGTCATACCTCGAGGCTATCATGGGATACACTGAAGCTTCACCACCAGAGTTTTATGCGCGCCATTTTTTGCGATTTATTGCCCACAGAGGTGCAGGTGTCCGATCCGTGCGCGGTGCTGTTGCGCACCAATGGGCGTCGTGGTGGACCCAAGGCAGCGGCCGAGGCTGTGGTGTTGATCGACCGCCGATTGGCGCTGGCACGGGTTGCTGCGGGTGCTGAAGATGATTTGTCCCCGCTTTTTGCCTTAAATCCCCAGGATTTTCATGTGATGGCTGACGGCGATCCAGCTCAGATTCAGGCATTGGTGGCCCTGTGCTCAGCGCACGGCCCGGTGCATGTTGGTGATCCAGCGCAGCCACCTCAGCCATGGTTTATCGATGATTATGGCGTTTATAACGCCGATATTTTAATGAATGGTCTCACGATATCTGCAGCGCCAACCGGTTTTGTGCGTCGATTGGGCTTGATCAGCAAGGGTTGTACCGACCCCACAGAAATCGAGGGCGCTGTTCTTGATTTTGTGCGCCGCGCACGGGCAGAGCCTGGGGTTGATCTGTCACGCGCCCTGAGCTTGGTCCTTGATGGTGGCCTCGAAAACCGTTGGCAAAATCGCCACATGATTCAGGTGGCAGAGCGTCAAGGCATGGTCCTTAAAGGGCTTGTTTTACGCACGATTGCACCCGAGGTGGTGACCACCGCGCTTGAAGAGGCGGTCTTTCACGGTTTGCTAGGGCGGCCGGTCGCTGTGCGTTGCCCTCAGGCTGGGCTCGACTTTCCAGAAATCCCGAGATTGAAGGATCTGAAAAACCATGTTCTTGGGGTGTTGGGCCCTCATCGCCGGCGGGCCGATGACGCCACCCGGGCCACGTGTTTCCGCGCCTTGGCGGCTTCTCGGTTTGAAGGTGGCCACAGCCAAAAAATAGAGGCCGAAATCTGTGAACTACTCGGCCCAACCGATGTCTGGATCGCAGCCTACCGGCGTCATCTCAAAACCCCAGCAGCGCGGGTGGTCTTGTTGCCAACTTGGCAGTGCGAGCTGCGGTGTGTTTATTGTGCGATCGCCAAAACCGATGCCCGCGAGATGAGTGAGGCGGTCGGAATCTCTGCGGTCTCCCTGCTTTTTTCTGCGCCCACACCCAAGCTCACATTGGCCTTTTTTGGTGGCGAACCCTTGTTGCGCTGGCCGCTTGTCGCGAAGTTGTGCGAGCAGGCAGTGAGTCGGGCGGCCACTGAAGGGCGTGAACTCGATGTGCAGATCACCACCAACGCCTGGGCGCTTACCGAAGACCAAATCATCCAGATGAAGCGATGGAATACCCACCTACAGCTGTCCTTGGATGGTGATGAGCGCACCCAAAATGCCCAACGAAAACCGTTGGAGAGCGGTGGGGATAGCTATGCCCGCGGGCCAGCCGCCCATCTCGACACCCTGCACCGTCACGGACTCGATTATCGGTTGATTATGGTGGTGAGTCCCTCGACTGTGGCTCAGATGGTGGACAACTTCGAGCACTTGGTCGGCTTGGGGGCGCGGTGCATTCAGTTGAACTACGCCATCGGAATTCCGTGGGATGTGGCTGCATCAGAACAATATGCTGCGGGCTTGGCCTGCATCGGCGAGCGGGTCGAGGCGCTGTGGGCCTCTGGGCACCTCTTGGATTGGGTCAACCTGCGAGAGGCCCCAGTTAGCGTACGGAACAACCTGCATGTCACCGTTGATTTTGACGGCACCGTCTATGGGGGGAATGCCTTTTTGGTTCAGGCGTCCGGGCGAGAGAAGTTTCGCTTGGGCAACTTGGATGAACACCATGGCTGGCATCGCTATATGGTGGATGGCAAGTCCGACGCCGATGTGTTTTCCAACTGGAAGCGCCGCGCGAGCGTAGAGGAAACCACCCGTGTTGGGGCGGTCGAGGCGAGCTATGTGCGGTGGATGCAAGGGCGACATCCACAGCGTTTGGGTCGAGGCCACACCCGTTCGTTGTAGCGGGTGGTGAGGGATGTGGCAGAATCGGTGAGAGGGAGTGAATGTGGGAGAGCCGAAAGATAAAGCCGAAGAACCATTGCCAGGCGAACTGGTGGTGATGCTCTTTGTGACGCGTCGGTGCAATCTGGCCTGCAGCTATTGCCATATGGCCCATGAGGGCATTGAAGATCAGCAAGAAGAACGGCTGCTTCAGGCCATCGATATGGCGTTCGCGTCCTACGACAATGCCATGTTGCATTTTTTTGGTGGTGAGCCCCTGATGCGAATGGACTTGGTGGCTGCAGGCGTGGCCCATATCGAGGCCAATTACGCCGATCGTCCCCACCGAAAAATGGTCACAACAAACGGTATTTTGCTGCGGGGTGAGACCCTCGAGTATCTGCTGGATCACGATGTGAACTTGATGCTCAGTCTCGATGGTCGCTTTGAGAGCCAGGGTGCTTATCGGGTGGCGTTGGCCAACAACCGAAAAGCCTATCGTGCGGTCATCAAGAGCCTCAAAACCCTGCTCGATCGTGACATCCCCTTCTTTGTGAATATGTGCGTGAGTCCTGGAAATGTAGATCTGATGTTCGATAATGTGGCTTTCTTAAAGCAGCTCGGCATTCGCCGGATGCAGATCGCCTACGAGCTTGGCGCTTTGTGGGTTTTATCAGACCAAAATCGGTATATTCATCAGTTTAAACGCTGTATTTCAGAGCTTCAGGATGAGAATTTTCATCTTCAGAATCATGGGGGCGCTGAGCCGGTGCTGGGCAGCTCATTGGCGACGCTCGATGCTGACGGCCAGATTTATACTGGCGCTTCGGTGGTGCTCGAGCAGAGCAATCCCACCTTCAATGCGGCCTCTTTTGTGGGTCATATCGACACGGTGAAGGATTTTAGGGGCTTTGTGAATCCGCGAATCGATGTTGTCCGGTATTTTATGAAGAACACAACCGATCCCGCGGACCGGGAACGCATTCGCAGTTGCATGCACCTCGGCTACCGGGTCAAGCATGAGATGGCCAAGTTGGGTCATGACTGTTGAGTCCAAACGGTGCGGTGCCACGCGCGCCTTGGTTGGAGATCACATCCCCGCCAATGGGGATTTACTGGCGAGCACCGGGGTGAAAGAAATCTATGTGATGCTCACCTTTGGGTGCAATATTCGCTGTAGGATTTGCCCCTATTGGGGAGAGACGGGCATCTGCCACGATACTGACCTGTATGAGCGGTACAAGGGCAAGTGGGACCCGGTCGCCATGAAGCGATTTTTGTCGGATATGCGGGAGTATGGGCCCCGGCTGCTGAATATCTCTGGCGGCGAACCCTTGTTGACGCCCCATTGGGCAGACCTGGCCCGGATGGCCAAAGTTTTGGGCTATGAACAGGTGGAGCTGACCACCAATGCGTCTTTTTTAGCACCTAAAATCGAGCAAGCAGCGCGGCTGGTCGACACCTTACAGGTTTCGTTCACCGACCCCACAGAATGGAAACGGGGCTTTGGCATGTTGGGAGAGGCGGACCCAGAGCGTTGGGGGCCGGCCTTGCGAGCCATTTTCCGGCTGGCCAAACGGGTCAACCCAAAACTGCGGATCGTGGTGAACTACGCGCTGCATCGCGAGGGTGTTGTGGCGGTCGAGACCTTTGCGGACCAAGCATTGGCAGAGCCGGGTTTGGTCGACGCTTTCCACCTGGTTCACCCCATGTTTTTAAGCCCCAATGTGCTCGCGGCCCACAAGGCGGACTTGGCCAAATTTGGCACCGATGGGCGGTTTTGGGAGGGCTTTGGCGCCCAACAAGAGGGTACCGATGTGGTGGCACTCAAGGCTGCGATCAAGGCTGTTGGCGCCAAACACCCCATGGCCGAGGTCTTCCCGCGCATGGCCGATGATGAGTTGGAGCATTGGTATAATGATGGCGGCTACACACCCCGACGCTACCGAAATTTATGCGGCGCACCGTGGACGCAGTTGCATGTGATCCCGAATGGCGATGTTTGGGTTTGCTACGATGTGGTGATCGGGAACATCCACAAAGACGATGCTGCCACCATCTGGAACGGTGGCCGGGTGCGTCGGCTTCGGCAGCATTTGGCGGAAGAAGGGTTGTTTTCGGGCTGCTCAGGGTGTTTTTTAAAATACACGGTTGCAGAGGAAGGAACGTGCAGTTTGACCCAAAGTGGTGCATGCTGAAATGATGAAGATTTTGCTCCTGGCTCCTGCGACACCAAACCCCGCGCCTTCCTATTTTGGACCGCCCTATGCCCTGGGTATGTTTGGGGCGATGCTTCAGGATATGGGGCACGCCGTTGTGGCTGTGGATTTGAGTCGAGAGGAAGAGTCGGCCATGGCCACCGCCCTCGTTGATCTGATCGGCAAGGGGCAGCCCGACCTGGTGGGGATCACCTGTTTGGGCGTGAATCGGGGCATCTCGGTCCGGGCTGTGCGGCAAATCAAGGCCATGGCCCCACAGATTAAAATTATCCTGGGCGGTGCCTATCCGACCAACTCGCCCATGGAGTTTTTTGAGCGCAGCCCTGTGGACTTCGTGTGTGTGGGCGATGGCGAGCAGACCCTGGTCGAACTGGTTGCGGCTTTGGATGCCGGTCGGGATGCCGCGGGTATTGAGGGCTTGCTTTATCGGGACGGAGACGCGGTGATTCGGAACCCGCCTCGACCTGAGTTTCAGGACCTCGACAGCTTGCCCTTTCCCGACTTTGACCTCTTCCAAGCAGAGGTGTCTTTGGCCAAGTTTGCAAGGCCCGAACGTGACCGGGCCTTGGCGACGGCCGGCATGCCAGGGCGCATGGGGTATCAGGCAAACGCTGCGATGATGGTGATTGGCTCGAGGGGTTGCGTATTTCGGTGCTCTTTTTGTCCGATGTCCCTAAAAAAGCCCCGAGTGCGCACCCATTCACCAGCCTACACCGCCGATATGATGGTGTACTACCACCAAAAGTACGGCATCCGTGATTTTGTGATGGGGGACAATTTATTTAGCCATCCCAGAGAGCGGGCGATTGGTCTGTGTGAGGCATTGATTGAGAGAGACGCTGGCTTGAGTTGGATCTGTATGACCCGCCTGGACATGGTGGATGAGGAGTTGCTCACCAAGATGGCCGCTGCGGGGTGCCGGGAGATCTCTTTTGGGGTGGAGACATTGGCCTGGGAGGTTCAAAAGGCGATGAAAAAGAACCTGCGGTCTGCACCGATTGTGGATGTTTACAAGATGGTTCACGCTGCTGGAATTCAATCCAACTTGATGTTGATGGTCGGCAACGAGGGTGAGACCCGGCGGACTGTTCGGGCGAATGCCTCGGGCTGTCGCGACATCTGCCCAGACCGTATTTTGCTCAATACCACAAAGGTTTACGCGGGAACGGAGTTGTTCTCTCGGGCGGTGGCCAAGGGCATGTACGAACCTGAATATTTCGAGATGGAAGACCCTGAAGTGCGGGAATACACCGCCGAGTTCTCTCTCGAAGAGTTGCGTGTGATGGAGGGCATGTTGCGCCCGCGCACGATGTATGTTTCTGCAGCGGCCTTGTTGGCCCGAGGGCTCGAGGGTGAAGAGATAAACCCTGCGCTCAACCGGGCGATGGCGGTGCTCGACCTTCGTGCCGAGGAG
>DBIS01000367.1 GCA_002296975.1 Deltaproteobacteria bacterium UBA796
GAGCGCATCTGCGACTTCTCCGAGGGTGGTGTGAACCTTTACTGCATGCACAATATGGGGCATCAGGTTGTCCTTTCCACTGGCGGCCTGACAGACTGCGTCCAAGGCATCCTTTACAGCCACTGGATTCCGTTTTTCACGAAAAATGGCCAAGCGCTGTCGCTGGTCGACCCCGATGGAAGCGTCGACTCGCAATAAATCTGTAGGCGATGCCGAGTCGTCGGTATGCACATTGACCCCAACCACCTCTTGCTCACCCCGGTCCATCGCTATCTGGGACCGATATGCGGCATTTTGGATTTCACGTTGAGGGAAGCCCTCTTCGATTGCCGCGACCATGCCACCATATCCGTCGACCTCTTCAATCAACGATAACGCCGCCGCCTCAAGTTCATCTGTGAGCTGCTCGACCACGTAGCTGCCCGCCAATGGGTCGACATAATCTGCAACACCACTCTCTGCGGCTATCACCTGTTGGGTGCGCAGCGCTATCCGCACAGAGGCCTCAGTCGGCAGTGCAAGCGCCTCATCTCTGCTGTTGGTGTGTAAACTCTGAGTGCCTCCCATCACAGCGCCCAAAGCCTGAAGCGCAACCCGAACAACATTGTTGTCGACCTGCTGAGCAGTCAACGTCGAGCCAGCTGTTTGGGTGTGAAAGCGCATTTGCCATGAGCGGGGATTCTTAGCCCCAAAACGCTCCTTCATGATTTTGGCCCACATCCGCCGGGCAGCCCGGTACTTGGACACCTCCTCCAGAAGGTTGTTGTGCGCATTGAAGAAAAAGCTCAGTCGGGGGGCGAAGTCGTCAACTTTTAAGCCCGCCGCAGTGGCAGCATCGACATAGGCGATGCCATCGGCGAGTGTGAACGCGATTTCTTGGGCGGCTGTGCTACCGGCTTCGCGAATGTGGTAGCCCGAGATCGATATTGTGTTCCACTGGGGTACCTTTTCGCGGCAAAAGCCAAAGATATCCGTAATGATTCTCATGGACTCTCGTGGCGGATAAATATAGGTTCCACGTGCCATATATTCTTTGAGGACATCATTTTGAATCGTGCCACGCACGGCGGTCCACGGCACAGCTTGTTGGTCAGCAATACCCAAATAAAAGGCAAGCATGGTGGATGCAGTTGCGTTGATTGTCATCGATGTAGAGACTTTATCGAGGGGGATGTCCTTAAAGAGCACCGCCATATCCTCAATGGTGTCGATGGCGACACCCACCTTCCCAACCTCTCCTTCTGCGTGGATGTGATCGGAGTCAAAGCCCATCTGGGTGGGTAGATCGAAGGCCACGCTCAAACCCGATGTGCCTTGGTCCAACAAATAACGATACCGTTCGTTGCTCGCCGCAGCGGTGCCAAAACCAGCGTATTGACGCATGGTCCAGAGCCGGCCGCGATAACCGGTGGCCCGGATACCACGGGTATAAGGGTATTCCCCTGGAAACCCGACATTTTCTGCTGGGGCGTCTGGGCCATACAAGTCGTCGACCGACTCGCCGCCTGAGCGCTCAAACCGTGGCTTTCGGAGGGGGAATTTATCGAGCGCAGGGTCGAGGGTGTTCAATTTCCAGCTGTCTTTACTCATGGGTTGAACTCAACCAACACATCCCGGGCAGCGACCTGGTCACCCTCGGCCACACACAGCTTGGAGACAGTGCCATCACAGGGCGCTTTCAATTCATTTTCCATCTTCATGGCCTCCACCACAATCACGGGCTGCCCTTCGACCACATCATCGCCTTCAGCAACCAAAACCCGCACAATCCGACCCGGCATTTGGGTCTTTATTCGATTTTCGGTACCCGCATCAGCCATTCTGAGCGCCTTCTTTCGCGGGTCCATCACCTCGAGTGGGTGGATGATCCCAACAACCTCAACCTCGTAGCCGTCCTCGATTTTCACCAAGCCGGCCTCCCAGATTCGGCCCTGATGGACCAAGGAAAGGACATCTTCGACCGGACGGGCTGCATCGACCTCGAACTCTGGGCCGTCGTTAATTGAGAGCCCATACCGCACACCGCCAGCGCTGGTGTCTGCGATACGGCGTACCCGAATACTGCGCTCATTCTCGCCTTTACCAACCAAATACACTTGAGCGCTACTCATCGGAGACTCCAACGCCAGGGACTACCGGCGGCCTTGGTATCGTCGGGCCGCTTCATGCATCGGTCATCCTCAAAGGCTGCGATGGCAGCTGCAATTGCAGCCACGTCGCTCAAATCCTCATCTTGGGGCCAGGCATCCATGCGCTCTGGGCTCAAAAAACCGGTGTCGTACTCGCCAGAAATGAAGTCCGGATCGGCCAATAGCTGACGAAAGAATGCTGTATTAGTGGCAATTCCACGGATGCGAAACTCAAGGAGCGCCCGCTGGGTTCGCTGAATCGCTTGGTTGCGGTCGACGCCCCAAACAATGAGCTTGGCCACCATTGGGTCATAAAACAACGACACATTAGCGCCGCCATAAACCCCAGAGTCAACCCGTACCCACGGCCCACCTGGCTCGCGGTAGCCCCGAATTTTACCAGGAGATGGCGCCCAATTATTGGCGGGGTCTTCTGCATAAATCCGACATTCAATGGCGTGACCAGTCTGACGAATATCATCTTGAACAAATCCCAAAGGCTCGCCACCTGCGATGCGGAGTTGGGCAGCGACCAGGTCGATACCGGTGACCATCTCGGTAATGGGGTGCTCTACCTGAAGCCGGGTATTCATTTCGAGAAAGTAAAAAGAGCCATCGCTGGCCAGCAGAAACTCCACGGTCCCCGCCCCCACATAGCCGACGGCTTGTGCAGCCTGTACCGCGACTCGGCACATCTCGACTCGGACTTCCTCTGCCAACACCGGGCAAGGCGTCTCCTCCAAAACCTTTTGATTGCGCCGCTGGACCGAGCAATCCCTCTCAAACAAATGAACTGTGTGGCCATGGGCATCAGCCAAAATTTGCACTTCTACGTGTCGGGGTCCAACAATCCTCTTTTCGATGTATACAGCATCATCGCCAAATGAGTTGCGGGCCTCTGACTGCGCAGCTGCGAGCGCAGAACCAATGTCTTCAACCCGCTCTACCTGACGCATGCCTTTGCCGCCGCCACCAGCGCTGGCCTTTAACATCACGGGAAAACCCAGTTCAATCGCCCGCTCCTCAGCCTCTTCTACAGAGCTGAGCGCCTCCTTGGTTCCGGGAACAATCGGAACGCCAGCAGCCTCCATTCGGCGCCGACTTTCGGTCTTGGAGCCCATCGATTCAATCGCCTCGGGGGGCGGGCCAACCCAGATGATTCCAGACTCGATAACCGCTCGGGCAAAGCCAGCATTCTCGGAGAAAAAGCCATAGCCCGGCTGAATGGCGTCGGCTCCGGTAGCCTTGGCCGCAGCCAAAACTCTATCGCCGA
>DBIS01000030.1 GCA_002296975.1 Deltaproteobacteria bacterium UBA796
GCCGATGCCGACGCCGACGCTCATGCCGAGGTTTGCGGCGGAGAAGACCTTGGCTCTGCGCTTGGTGTTGTCGTGACCGGAACGGCCACAGATTGGCTCTCCACCTTTGATGGCGAGTGCGGATCTACCGGCGGTTTGGACACCACATTTGTTTGGACCGCACCCGCTGATGGCACCTATTGTTTAGACACCTTCGGCAGTGGCTTTGACACGGTTTTGCGGGTTTTGGACGAAAGCTGCGCCACCGAGTTGGCCTGCGATGATGATGGAGCAGAGTGGATCACCTATCCCGGCGACTTGGCCTCAATGCTCGAGGCGGACTTTTCTGACGGTGAGACTATTGTCTTGGTGATGGACAGCTTTGGCACATACACAACCCCCACCGACTATTCAATCACCATCAATGAAGGTGCCTGTCCTCTCGCTGGCGACAGTTGCATCACAGATGAAGGCGACGACGGAATTTATGATTGCGACGGCGAATGCGGCGCCGACCTTAGTGCAGACGGAAGCTGCGACGCAGCCTTTTACTGCGAGGGCTTCGCGTTTGACGGCGGCGACTGTGATGACCCAGAAATTGGAGACCCTTGCACCACGAGTGGAGGCTCCTCTGGGCTCATCAATTGCGATGGCGACTGTGACTACGACTGGGCACTGGGCGGTACAGCATGTGATTCCGAGTTTGATTGCGAAGTATTCGACTTCGACATGGGCGCGTGCCTGGTCGCTGGCGATGCTTGCACACTAGAGGATGGCAGTGACGGGGTTTTCGATTGCGCAAAGAACTGTGTTGCCGACACCCTCGACGACGGTACTTGTGACGCTCACTTTGAGTGTCTTGAGGCCAGCTTTGATATGGGTGACTGCCCAGTGCCCTTACCTGGAGACGATTGCTTGACCCCAGAGGGCCTTGACGGCATCGCCACTTGTGATCTCACCTGCACCACCTACGTGCACTGGTTCGGCGACGGTGTGTGCGATGACATGTTCGCTTGCCCGGAGATGGACTGGGATTTAGGCTACTGCACACCCGATTTCGGCGTCAGCTGCGAAACCGAGGACGGAGGTGCCGGCATCTACGACTGTGAGGGTGGATGTTCAGCCGAGACCCGCGGAGACGGTAGCTGCGATGCGCATTTTGACTGCTCAGAGGGCGAGTTCGATATGGGTGACTGCGAGTTCCCAGAGATGGGTGATAGCTGCGTCACAAGCTACGGCTCCGCCGGCACTATCGATTGTGAGTTCAATTGTAGTCCAGCCAGCAGCTTCGGTGGCGCTTACTGTACCGATGCCTTCGACTGCCCAGGATTGAGCTTCGATGGCGGAGCCTGTGTCGATCTCGGGTCGGCTTGTACAACAGACGACGACGCCGAAGGCGTTTACGCTTGCGGTGGCCTTTGTGTTGCCGACACCCGTGGTGATGGCATCTGCGACCCAGCCTTTGACTGCATGGAGGCCGACTGGGACCTCGAAGACTGCGCTGGCCCCGTTTGCGGCGACAGCGACCTAGGCTCAGCCTTGGGCGACCCTGTTGTGAGTGGAGAGGACACCGACGGTTGGATATCAGGCTTCGACGGTAGTTGTGGGTCATCTGGTGGGATCGAGACCACCTTTTTATGGACACCACCATCCACGGGCACCTTCTGCTTGGACTCTTTCGGCACAGGCTGGGACACCGTCATTCGGGTGCTGGATGCCGAGTGCACGGTCGAAACCGTCTGTGACGATGACGGCTATGGTTTTGTCGGCTACCCAAGCGATTACACCTCTATGGTGGACTTTTTGGGCACGGAAGGCGAAACCGTAATCATCATGCTTGATACCTACAGCTCAGCGATAGTCAGCACAAGCTGGGAGTTGACCATCGCCGAAGGGCCATGCCCAGTCGATGGCTGAGAAGCCTCCTAAGTTATCTTAAAATAAAACCGGACCTGTACCCATGAGGGCTCAGATCCGGTTTTATTTTGTCGTGCCTAACGCATCAATCGATCAAGATAATCCGGCCCTCTGGTTCACTGTAACGGTCACCGATATCAGGCACGCCATCGCCAGTGGTGTCCTCGAATGACGACCCATAAGTGATCAACGCTTCCCACAGCTTGACCTCTTGAACCCCATCGGTATCGGGGTCTTTGTCGAAGGCAAGCGAAGCGATGTCTGTCACCACCGTGCCATCTGCCAACTTGGGCTCGATGATAATCGCGTCGAAGGTCAACCCACCGAGAATGTTCATCAAGCTCGCGACGTAGCTGTCAACGGCCACTCGGTACAATGTTTCGTTATCGGAGAGGTCAAGCTCAACCCAGTCGCCGTCAACCATCAGGTCAACGCCTCTGGCGGTGTTGCCAAAGGGTCGGTCGATATCGAGATGACACCGCAAACCCGCCGGTTCGACCCAAAAATCACAGCCCTCCATGGGCACAATCGAGCCGATAATCTCACAGGTGCTCTTCATATCCTTCGGGGTGACATAAAAAGACACCAAGCCATATCCAGGCACACCGTCTGTCCCGATGCCCAAGGGCATGACACGAAAGATGTCGCTGAATGCCTCAATGCCTGAGGCACCCACCAAGAAGTCATCACGAATCACACCTTGACTCTCGAAGGCGGCCGAAAATGGGGCATCTCCGGCGTATTGATTGAGGGTGTAAAGAAACGCGTCGGTCACAAAGTTGCCCAAGGTGGACTCTTCGCACGCGTTGACGCCGATATCCCCATTGATCTGAAATATCGGCTCCGAAAAGCTGGTCCCCAAATCCGCCAATGGACCGTCATCGAGTGCGGTCACAAAGCCATCAACCATGGCCATCACCTCAGGGTCCCCTGGAATGGTGTCGTCCAACTCGTGGAGGGTATACGCCTCGACGCTCCAATCACCTGCCGCATCGCGAACGACCGAAAGCTCGCCTAGAAACTGAGTATATGCCCCAGCCTGAACAATGATGGTGTCGCCCACCATTCGTTCCTCGTACAGCGCCGTGTGGCTGTGGCCACTCACTATCACATCGATCCCAGGAACAGCTGCCGCGATGACCTCATCTTCGCCCTCGCTACCGCCTTCACCAACCCCCGCATGAGACAGCGCAATGATAATGTCGACATCCAAAGCTTGAAGGGTCTCAACAGCGGAGGCTGCGGCCAGCTCAGCATCCTCAAATGAGGCAGGCGCTACCGCTGGCGTAATCCGAGCAGCCCCATTTCCAATCAGGCCAAAAAGGCCGACGCGGAGCCCGTTATCCAGGGTCTGAACCATCGTCGCTTGGATACGGCCACTATCAAAGTGTGCCTCTAAGGGGTCATCTCCGGCATCGGCTGTGTTGGGGACGGTATTGGTGGCCAAGATTGGCACGGTCACCCCCACTTCATCTCCCTTGGCAATCATCTCGCCCAACGCCGCCGGCCCCCAATCGAACTCATGGTTTCCGAGACAAATGGCATCGTAGCCCATCGCTTGCATCACCTGAAGCTCTGCGGCATGGGAGGTTGCGAGCAACTGAAACAAAGCTCCAGCCATCCAGTCGCCGGCGTCGTAAAGCACAACTGGGCTGGTGCTTGCGCCTCGGATTTCATCAATCAAGGTCTTTGCACGAGCCAAACCACCCACTGTCGTGTCGTCACCCACACTCTCTGGGCTGTACTCAGCGTTTGGCCCAAAGCCCAACATATGACTCTGCCAATCGTTTGTGTGAAGAATCGTGAATCGATCGAGACCATCAGGAGCCACGCCGGTATCGTCGGCATCAGCGTCG
>DBIS01000031.1 GCA_002296975.1 Deltaproteobacteria bacterium UBA796
TTGACACTCCAAGAGCAAGTGTAGAGACAACATTAAGTGTTGGTCCACACTTTGCATCCGAGGCACCGAGACTGGGATAGAGTTGTTCGATGAGCACACACATCGACATCCTCGACGAGATCGACGCCCTCCGAAGATCACGCAATGCCGTCATTTTGGCCCACTTTTACCAAGACCCAGACATTCAAGATTTGGCCGACCATATTGGCGATTCCCTTCAACTCGCCCAGGCAGCCCGAGATACCGATGCTGATGTGATCTTGTTTTGTGGGGTCCATTTTATGGCCGAGACCGCAAAAATCTTAAACCCGAGCCGCATCGTGGTGTTGCCGGATATGGCTGCAGGCTGTTCTTTGGCTGATGCCGCTCCCGGTGATGAAGTCCGCGCGTGGAAGGCGGCGAATCCAGGGCATGTGCTGGTGTCGTATGTGAACTGCTCAGCCGAGGTCAAAGCAGCCTCGGACATCATCTGCACAAGCTCCAATGCCGAGGCCGTGATCGCCTCAATTCCCAAAGATCAAGGCATTCTCTTTTGCCCTGACCGCAACTTGGGTGCGTGGTTGGTCAAGCGTACCGGTCGAGAGATGAAGCTGTGGCAAGGCACGTGTATCGTTCACGAGACTTTCAGTGAAAAACGCTTGGTTCAGTTGAAGGTGCGCCACCCATTGGCGAAGGTCATCTGTCACCCAGAGTGCGAGCCGAGCCTATTGGCCCATGCCGACCACATCGGCTCTACCTCAAGCTTGCTCAAATATGCCACCACCACCGACGATGCCGACACCTTCATTGTGGGAACCGAACCTGGGATTATCCATCAAATGGAAAAGGCCGCCCCAGGGCGAACATTCTTGCCTTTGCCAGGAATGGACGAGAGCTGTGCGTGCAATGAGTGCCCGTATATGCGGCTGAACACGCTTGAAAAGATTCGGGACTGCTTGCGTGATTTACAGCCCCGTTTAGAAATGGAGGCCCCCCTCAGGCTCGCGGCCTTGAAGCCCTTGGAGCGGATGATGGAGATATCTGAACGCGCTTCGCGGAGTTGATTCGAGGCCAAATCGTGGGCTTTAGTCCAAGACAGTAATGCCGAAAACTACCCCGAAGTCGGGCGAATAATTCGATGGCCCCGGCCGCGAATACCACGGGAATAGTGCCCGGATTCGCCACTAAATAGCGCGTCGCTGCGGGGATTAAGTCCAAAATACGTCCGGTAGAGACTCGATATCCCGTGCGCTTCCACAACATCCGATGACCGATCCAAATGCGCTCGCGTTGGGTGACGAGGTCGGCGAAAGTCTGTGGCCCGCAGTTGAAAACTTTGGCTTGGGGTACATAGGCGAGGGTGCCACCGTCGCTGGTCAACTGGGCTTCCAGTGCGGCCTCGTCGACCACCGTGTTCGGGTGGAGCGGCACCGTGGGGGGGCGAAATGCCACCATCTCACCGAGCTTTGGGCGCTCACGGGCGATGAGGTCATGCAAGGTCCATTGAAAGCGCACGATTTTGTTAACCAGGCCGGTGGACGGATTGGTGGGGCAAGGTTGGGCGCCGGCCATGGCCACTTCGGGGTCGTCGAAGGCGGCCAGGAGGTGACCCACACTGCCCGGACTCGGGGTGACATCACCGCTAATCAGCACCACCATCTCGGTTTGGGGAGCCAAAGACGATAAAAATTGGTTGATTGCTACGGCCTTTCCACGGCGTTGCTTTTCGATGATGGCCTGTATTTGCGGGTATTTGTTTGCCCATCGTTTGGCGATCATATCGGTACCATCTGTGCTTCCGCTCGATACGATGCAGACACGGTCGGCCTTGGGGCCGCTCATGACGGCGGACAACAAGGCGTCTAAATTGCCTGCTTCATTGTGTGCCATGATGCCGATTTCGATCCGGTTCATGTTGAAGGGATAGCATGGTTTATGCTGAAGCTTGGCGATCATGGTTTGAAGCGCTTGATAACGATGGCCTTGGTGGGTCATGGCATACTCAGTTTATTCTTCATTGAGCGAGGGCTGCTCAACGCGGACGAGGGCTGGTACCTGTACGCGGCCCGCCAAATTCAACACGGTTTGCAGCCCTACACAGACTTCGCCTTTTTTCAGGCGCCTGTTTTTCCAAGGGTTCTTGCCGGCCTTTTGGACATCGGCCCCGGGGCGTTGATCTCAGGAAGATGGGTGTCTGGATTGATGATGTGGGGTGCTGTGGCCGCCAGCGTGGTTGCCGCCCACCGACGCTCTGGTTTGGACGGTGCCGCCATCGTCGCCATCACCTTGGGGCTACATCCGCTCGTGATCGCCACCGGCGTATTGGTCAAACCATATGGGTTGGCGATGGCCTTGTTGGGGGGTGGTTTGATGCTCATCGCCGGCGGAGATCGTTTGCGCGTCGGTCTGGGTTTTTTGGTTTTTGGGCTCGCGGTTGGCACCCGAATAAGCCTGATGTTGCCGGTTTTTGCTTTGTTATGGGGCACGGTCCACAAGACAAGATTTTGGGCCTTTTCCGGGCTTCTTCTTGGCTTATGCTTGGCTTTTTGGCCCTTGGTCGGCACAGATTTTGGCGTGGTGTATCACCACTTGGTGGGCTTTCACCTGGGCAACGGTGGCCGTGCGATGGCTCGGGTGTCTTGGCTCGGATGGCAGGGGCTGATCGGGCTTGTGATGCTCAGTCTATTTTGGCCAAAAAATCCAGCCCACCCGGTCACGGGCTTACGCTTGGCTGCGGCTTTGGGCGTGGCGGTTCATTTGTTACCGAGTGCGAACCATGTGGAGCACACTGTAGCGGTAGCACCGTTATTATCGGTCGCGCTCGCTGAGCGTTGGGCCCATATATTGACCCCAATGAAGGCGAGAATTGGCCTGGTTCTTTTTGGGGTGTCAGTCGTTATCG
>DBIS01000032.1 GCA_002296975.1 Deltaproteobacteria bacterium UBA796
TAACGAGCAGGCCTCCAAGGCTCAATCTTGTGATGGCGGCCTCGGTATGTACGACGTCTACATCCAAGTTTTGGGCCCGGCCAATCAGCTCGCGGCGGGGTAAAAAACAATGGCCTTGGCCCTCTGCCTCGTTCAGTAGGTGGAGGACTGCAGCGTCAGCGCGGTCTGGGTGTTCCAGTGAGATGCCCACATCTCGGGCGATGCGGTCCGCTGTTTTAAAGCCAACTCGGGCGAGGTCTTTGGCCAACTGGAAAGGGTGCTTGGTGATGATGATGGGCGCTTTGTCGCCATAGCGCTCTACTATTCGCCCAGCGAGGGCGCGGCCGATGCCATACCCGTGCAGGGTCGCGTAGACCTCACGATTTTTTTGATCGGTTTCCCAGTGATCTCGAATGCGCTCCATGCGCATTTTTCCAATGCCCGGCACCTCGAGCAGTCGGTCGGGCTCTTCTTCGATGATGGCCAAGGTGTCGAGCCCAAAGTGATCCACAATACGCTTGGCGATCTCGATGCCCAACCCGGTCACCGCGCCAGAGCCCAAGTACCGTGCGAGGCCCTTCGTCGTCCGAGGGTCTTCCACGAGCACGCTGTTCACCTTGAATTGCCTGCCATGGCTTGCGTGCTCAATCCATCGGCCAGTCAAGGCCAGGTGTTGTCCCTCGGTTACGTGTCCAATTGGACCCACAGCGATGATGCGCAGTTTGTCCTCGGTGCGGATACGGGCGACTGAGAAACCGCCGTCCTCAGTCTTGTAGGTGAAGCCGAGCAGCTCACCCTCAATCCGCGTGTCGGCCATTTACCGGCTGTAAACTTCATAGCGTTCGAGGTGGTAGTGGCCCATTGCCCGCACCACAATACGCTTGTTGGTTTCATTTTCGAGGCTCTCGACGCTCTCCATCTCTTCGCCATACATCAGGTCGGCGACCTCGGGACTGGTGTTGATGTACACGTTTTCCTTGGTTTTGGAGCGTGCGACCTCTCGCTTGATCTCCCGGAGGATGTCGTAGGTGATGGTGTGGCGAGACAAGGTGTGTCCGGTGCCAGAACAGTAGGAGCAGGCCTGGGACAAAGAGCGGACTAAGTCCTCTTGTACCCGCTTTCGGGTCATTTCGACCAAGCCAAGCTCGGAGATTTTGAGCGCATTGGTGCGTGCGCGGTCTTTCTTCAGTGCTTTATCGAGCGCCTTGTTGACGCGGTCGCGGTTGGAGGCCTTCTCCATATCGATAAAGTCCAAGACGATGATGCCACCGATGTTCCGCAAGCGAAGTTGGTGAGCAATCTCGTCGACAGCCTCCAAATTGCACTGGGTGGTGGTGTCTTCGAGGCTCTTGGAGCCGACGAACTTGCCAGAGTTGACGTCGATGGCCGTCAAGGCTTCCGCCCGATCGATAATCAGGTAGCCGCCGCTTTTTAGCCAGACTCTTTGGCCGATGCTCTTGTTGATCTCCACTTCGACGCCAAAGGTGTCAAAGATGGGGTCACTACCGCGGTATTGCTGCACCCGGTCTTTGAGGTCGGGCATCAGCCGGCCCACAAAACCTGCGACTTGATCGAAAGTTTTCTTATCGTCGATGACCATGCGCTCTACATCGGTCGTAAAGCCATCACGGGCGAGGCGCACCACGAGGCTCTGCTCTTTGTGGATGCAGACGGGTGCTTTTTTGCTGGCCTTGTTGGCCTTGATTTCGTCCCAGGTCTCAATCAAATAGTCCATGTCCTCTTTGATGGCGGACATCGGTTTTCCATCGCAAACCGTGCGGATGATGAATCCTGCACCCTTTGGCCTGTGCTTTTTGACGAAGTCGCGCAGCTTGCGTCGCTCTTTGTCTCTGCCGATGCGCCGACTGATGCCCAGGTGGTTGACTGTGGGCATAAAGACCATGTATCGCCCGGGTAGGGTGATGTGGGTGGTCACGCGTGCGCCCTTGGTGCTGATGGGGTCTTTTGAGACCTGTACCATCACCTCTTGGCCCTCTTTGATGAGATCTTGAATCGGAGGGTGGCCCCGGCGGGGTCGTGAGCGAGGCGCCGACTCTGCGATGGTGGCTTCCGGATTTTCGTCGATATCGATGTCTTCATCTTTCTCGGCGAATTCCGGATAAATGTCTCCAGCGAAAAGAAACGCTGCGCGCTCCAGTCCGATGTCGACAAAAGCGGCCTGCATACCGGGAAGCACGCGCACGACTCGTCCAACGTAAACGTTTCCGACGTAGCGTTCGGTGTTGCCCCGATCGATATGAATTTCAACCAAACGGTTGTCTTCCATTACTGCGAGGCGTGTCTCTCTTCCCGTCCTATTGACGATAATTTCTGTACCCAAGGTAAGCTCCAGTTGGCTTGCTGTTCGCGGAGTGCCACGGGAATCAAGGGCTCAACATTATCCGCCGAGTGGGCGATAATGGAACCGTTGATGATAGCCGTGGCGAAGCTCGAAGCGAACGCAGCCTGTTGATTTGTGGGGTGGATAAAAGCCGCCCCGTGTGAAAATGTTTGATGCATGTAGATAAAATCGCTGCGCGTGAATGGCGCGTTCTTGAACACTTCATCGCACGATTCGCGTCCTGCGTCAACGTGGAGTCTCGATCGGGGCGACCAGAAATTGTCCGCGTCAGTCAAAGCGCGAGGGGTGGCGCCTTAATATTGCGAATTTGAGGTAACGCCCTTCGGGGTGCCCAAGGGCTACGGGGTGGTCTGGTGGTTCGGCTGCGCGCCATAGCCACGACCATCGGCCGGTTTTTCCGGCGCCTTCACGCAAGCTTTGTTCCCACCGCTCCCAGCTGAGGCGTGCGGTGCAACTGGCGGAGGCCAGCAAGCCTCCAGGTCGGACCATTGCGCTCGAGCGGGTGGCGAGATCTCGGTAAACTCGCCGAGCGTTATTGTCTGCTCCTTTGTCGTGGGTCAAGCTGGGCGGGTCGCAAATGACCACATCTGCTGGGGCGTCGGGTTCCCACTTAAAGACATCGGCTGCGACAAATCCGTGGTGGTCTGGATTGAGCCCGTTGATGCGAAAGTTCTCCTTCGCATCGTGAAGTGCAGCTTCGGCGATGTCCACGGAGATGACCCGTTTGGCGCCCGCGGCTGCCGCGTGAACCGAAAAGCCACCATTGTATGCAAATAGATTGATGAGGGTCTTGTCTCGGCAGTGCATCGCCATTCGGATGCGGTGCTCGCGTTGGTCCAAGAAAAGCCCGGTCTTTTGTCCGGTGACTGGGCGCGCCAAGAACAGAAGCCCAGCCTCTTTGACAACGATGGGCTCACCTGGGTCTGGTCCAACTAAAACGGTCGCCCCTTGGCGTCCGTCGACACGGCGAACCCCGTAGCGCCGCATGACGGTGTCAATGCCAGGGGTTGCTGCGACGGCCTGGGTGATGGTCTCCAAGTGGGGTTCCCAGCATGCCCCATATAAACGAACAACGGCGGTGTGGTCGTAGCGGTCGATGATGAGTCCACCAAGGCCATCGCCCTCGCCGTTGAGCAGACGGTAGCTGTTGGTGTCCGCAGGAACCAGGCTTGGGCGGACGTCTGCAGCGTCTTGAATCTTTCGGCGAATCAAGGCGTTGATGTCCTCGGCGTGGCGCCCGAGCACCCGGACTGAGATGGGTCCAGTGTCTGCCAATCCAAAGCCAGCTGGCTTGCCCTTGGTGTCGAGCAATTGGACCGGAGTGCCGGGTGATGGCAGCTCGCCTGGATTGGCCAGCCCCGAGGTGTAAACCCACGGATGGCCCCGTCGCAATGGGCCCAAAGTGTCGCTGTTGAGGGTGAGGCGAATCATGCTGCGTCCGTGGCGGCCATCAAAAAACGGGCCAAAATGGTAGAGGCTGCCCCTTCGAGGGAGGCTTCGGGGTGGAAGATTGTGCCCACAGCATATTTGTTAAATCGTGCCACTGCGACGTCGCCTGCCGATGAATAGGCCAGCACCACAGCAGCGCTCCGCACCGCAGCAGGTGGGGGAAGGACCGCCCAGTGTCGATTTTCGAGGACCGGGGTTGCCTGCTCCAGATCCTTCATAAAAGGGTCAGACCATCCTGCAGGTGTGGGGGTGAGCGGAAAGACCCCTTCCCGTGGCTCTGTCATCGGGCGGACGGGCCACCCGTATGCTGCAGCCATCAGTTCAAAGCCCAGGCCAATCGCGAAAACGGGTTTGGACGCGCTCCATTGGGTGACTGCGGCTTGAACGCGAACCCTCCAGGGTGCTTTTGCATTTGGAAACCCTGGGCCTGAGGTGATGATGTACGCATCAAAGCGCCTTGGCCTGGGAAACTTTCCATCGCACGCATCAAAAATTTCGACGTCCGCTCGGGTGGCGGCAATATGGGATGACAAGGCGCCGATGGCCGTGTTGGGTGCGGCCCCGTGGAGGTTGACGATGGCGATGGCTGGCATGGGGATACGGGTATCCCGGTCGGTGGTTGCTTGTGGCGACCGTCTTATTGTGTGCGGTCTATTTCAGCGCGCCCGGATATTTGGGCTCACGCCAGCCTAGTAGATTGCCTCTAGCATTTCGTCCCATTGGGTAAGACTATTCCAGCTGCCGATCAGGTAGCTGCTGTCGGGGCCGAAGCGGGGCAGGTAAATAGATAGTCCCGTCGCATCTGCGACCCATTCTCCGTAGGTAAAGTTTGAGATGATGACATCCTCGAGTGCCAGGCTCACGTTTTCTGCGGCGTAAACGACATCAGGGTTGTCCGACCCTTCGGCCACCCGCATCATAAAGTCACCCAAATCTCGATCTGCCGGCTCACCGTCGAAGCCTTGACTATGCCGTGAAAAAGGGCTCACTTGGGCCCGGGGGTTGTCGTCGGCCATGACCGTGGTGGCGAATGTGTCCAGGGCTTCATCCATATCGGCCAAGGCCTCAAGATTGAGCACAGACAGGGTGGCGTCCTCTGTTTCATGGAAGCGTCGAGCGATCACTGTACCGAGTTGGCCTGCGCTCATTTCGGGTTCAGCGATGAGGTCGGACAATGCAGTATCAAAGGCCCAGCCGTCAAGGGCTTCGGTGGCTTGCGAGGCCACGAAAACGGAGCCAAAGTCTGCACTCACCCGGGCAACTTCCCAGCTGGCCATCAAGCATGCATCCATTCCAAGGAGCGCGATGGGGGCGCCGGTAATTTCGGTGGCTGCTTGTAATATGGCCTCGTACTCGCCCCCAGCGA
>DBIS01000033.1 GCA_002296975.1 Deltaproteobacteria bacterium UBA796
TCGGCATCGGCGTCAGCATCAGCATCAGCATCAGCGTCGGCGTCGGCGTCGGAATCAGCATCTGCGTCAGCGTCGGCATCGCCGTCTGCGTCGGCATCAGCGTCCTCTCCAGCACCGCCAACACCCTCAAGAACGTCAAGCTGAACTTGGCAATCATCTTGGGCGGTGTCATTGCCTTCGGCTTCAGCAGCGTAAGCAGTCCACAGCTCACACTCAGCATCTGCGGCCGCTACGGCGACTTCATCGGCGTCTGCTTCGGCTTTTAGGGCAGCAGCAGCATCGCAAACCTGTGTTGCAAGCGCATCGCACGGAGCAGTCTCTTTCACTTCATCACAGCCGACGGCCACAAGCGCCATCATCAGCGCCAAACTTTGGTATCCCTTGTTCATGTCTCAAATCCTTGGTTGAATAAAAATCGTTGGACGTGCCCATGCACATCGCGGTCCGCAGTTTAGTTCGCCCAAGGGCTACCCGCAATAAAAGCCAAGCACTGCCCTACGTTTTCTTGACTTATTGGCCCTCGAGCATTTCTTTGCTCAGCCCCAGCAAGGGCCCGATGACCTCTGAGACCAAAAGCTGCACCATGGCCACCGTCTCAGGAAGATGGGTTTGCACCACCACGACAAAGGCCATCACCGCCCCACATAGGACGAAGATGGCCTTTAAACGATGACTCCGAGCGTATGCCATCAGATATCGAACTTCACGCCTTGCGCCAAAGGCAGGTCAGTACTCCAGTTCAAGGTGCAAGTCTGTCGACGCATATAGGCTTTCCATGAATCCGATCCAGCCTCGCGGCCACCGCCAGTTTCTTTCTCGCCACCGAAGGCGCCACCAATCTCAGCACCCGAGGTGCCGATGTTGACATTGGCAATCCCACAGTCAGAGCCATGGGCGGCCAAAAAGCGCTCAGCCCGGCGAAAACTATCGGTGAAAATGGCACTCGAGAGGCCTTGGGGCACATCGTTATGCCACTTGATCGCGTCCTCGATATCTTCGTACTCAAAGACATACAGAATCGGAACGAAAAGCTCGTGTTGGACAATCGCCATATCTGGCCGACCCCGAACAACGGTGGGAGTGACATAGTGCCCCGGCCTATCGAGCACGGTGCCACCACACAAAATCTCGCCACCTTCGGCCTGAATATCCTTCAAACCCTGGGTGTACATGCTGACCGCGTCGGCGTCGATCAGTGGACCCATCAGGGTATCAGCGTGCATTGGGTCGCCGATGGGCACTTTTTTATAGGCTGCCACCAAACGATCGGTAAATTCACCCGCAATGGACTTGTGCAAAAACAATCGTCGGGTCGAGGTGCATCGCTGACCTGCGGTGCCCACAGCGCCAAATGCCACACCACGGATGGCCAGGTCCATGTCGGCGTCTGGCTCGACGATGATGGCGTTGTTTCCACCAAGCTCAAGCAAGCAACGCCCGAGACGACCTGCGACAACTTGATTGACCCGCTTGCCCATTCGGGTCGAACCGGTCGCGGAGATGAGGGGCAAACGTTTGTCTGCGATCATCGTCTCGCCAACATCGGCATCGCCGCCAATAATCAGACCCAACAGCCCAGAAAAGCCGTGCTTCGCCAACACCGCATCACACATCCGATGGGTAGCGATGGCCGTCAGCGGAGCCTTGAGAGATGGCTTCCAAATCACAGCGTCTCCAGCCACCAGGGCCACCAAGGCGTTCCAGGCCCACACCGCATTTGGAAAGTTGAAGGCTGTGATGCAACCGACGACACCGAGGGGGTGCCACTGCTCGTACATCCGGTGCCCAGGACGCTCAGAATGCATCGACAAGCCGAAGAGCTGTCGGGACATCCCAACCGCCAAGTCCGCCATATCGATACTCTCTTGGACCTCACCCAGTCCTTCAGAAAGAATCTTTCCGACCTCAAGGGTCACCAATGCACCCAGGTCATCTTTGTGGGTGCGCATCGCCTCGCCCATCTGCCTGACGATCTCGCCACGCTGAGGGGCTGGAAGCACCCGCCACCGCTCGAAAGCCGATTGGGCAGCCGCCACAACTTGCTCATATTCTCCGACCCCAGCCAAACGGACTGAAGCGAGCGCCTCGCCATTTCCTGGACTGTATGATGTCACCACTTCGCCGGTATCGCCCGCAATGGCAGCACCCGCCCAGGCGCCAGGGTTGATGTCTTCGATGCCGAGGCGTTGGAGAATATCCTTCATGGGGGGCTCCTTCGGGCCTGCGCGGCCCGTGGTGGTGGGTCCGCGGCCTAACCCGGTCGGATAGGGACAGGCTAAGAGTCATTTGGAGGAGCCTTATGCTGGCCTTATCTTTACTGACCGCGATCGCCTTTGGACAAGAGGCCATCAAGCTTGAAGTCGTGCACTCGGTCCACGCACCAAAACGTCCCGCGCTCATCGTATTGCCACAAATCGACGCCACCTCATTGCAGATCGACCTGCAATGCTCCACAGCCGAAGCACACTTTATGGGGCCAGCCAAACGCGGTGCTAAAATTCGCCTGGAAATCCCAGTGGCTGTTGGGGTGCACACCTGTACAGGCCAGCTTGACGGTCAATTCGCAGATGGCACCACCGGCAGCATGCCACTAAATTTTCAAGTCGCAGTTGCGAACCCAATCGCGATGCAGGTCTCAATGGCAGACCTCGATTTAGAAGCCCACACGCTACGGGTGCACCTCAACCAAGCGGTGGCTCGAATTGACCTCGCCATCTTTGGAGAAACCGGCGCTCAGATCGGAGTGAGCCGCATTGACGCCGTCAACCAAAGTCCAGCCAAGTTGAAGTGGACCGCCGACACTGACACGGTCCTCCGCATACAAATCACAGCCACTGGGACATCGGGCATGTCCACCACCTTAGACCTATTTCCTTGGCGATTTAGAGTCCCTCACGAGGAGTTAATATTTCCCAGCGGGTCCAGCGAAATACCAAGGAGTGAACGACATAAACTCGAATCAACATACTTGAAAATAGCTGGCACTATAGCCAAAATATCAAGCCAAAATCTCGGCTTTGAGATGCCCATCTCCCTTTATGTCGCCGGATACACCGACACAGTCGGAAACAAAGTCAACAACCGTAGGCTGTCCGAGCGCCGCGCCGCCGCCTTGGCCCGATGGTTCCGCCTTAAGGGCTTCCCCTACCCCATTCATTACCAGGGATTTGGAGAGAGCGCACTCGCTGTACCCACCGCCGATGAAACCCCAGAAGCCGCCAACCGCCGTGCCCTGTACATCATCGCAGCGGACACCCCGCCGGTGTCTTCAGATTTACCCTTGAGCCACTGGCAGCTCGCTCGGTGAAAACACAGCGAAATCCCCTGGCACCATGACATCCGTCCGTGGGCTTTCATCGTCGATATTGACCATGCAAATGTGGGCGGTGGAGTGTGCGCCATTTCTGTTTGGGTTCGGGTGCGAAGAAAATACCAGCCGGCTGCCATCCGAAGAAAACGGTGTGTGCCCAACTGCAAACTGCTCAAAAAAGTGCAGGAAGAACTTTTGGTCCAAGCTCGGGAAGAAGGAACTCAAGGTGCGCGAGGCTGTGCCATCGACCGGCTGCCATGACCATTCCATCTGTGCTGGGCCACGACCCCGGGTAACCACCGCCAAACCGTTGGACTTGGGAGACCAAAAAAAGGCGATGACGCCTTTCTCGCTAAGGCGTCGGACCCGGCAATCCTCTAGGTCAACGACCCATAAGCCTTGATAGGGCTGCCTGTTCCCAGGAGGCGCACCGCTGAAGGCCAAATAGCGACCATCCGGTGAGGCCACCAGGGCGACCAAACCCTCAACTGCCGTGATGCCCTCCACCCGAGAACCGGCCCAGTCCGATACACACAAGACCCCATGGGAGGCGTCTCTCCCCACAAATATCGCTTGCTTGTCTACGACCAATGGGGTGCAGAAATTACCGGGCGATTTGCTAAACAGCGCATCTGGCGCTCCGCCCGTAACATCCCGCAACACCAGGCGAGTGTCTCCTGCTGAGCCACTGTGAATCAACAAGCGCTCGCCGTCGGTGGTCCAAGAAAAGAACAAGGGGACGCCCTCTTCGACCAGCCGATATTCACCCACGCGCCCGACGGTGCACAGGCCCAAAGACAAGTGATCGTCTTCTTGGGAGACGACCGCCACCCTTGTGGAGTCCGGTGACCATTGTGAATAAATCGGAATACCCTCGGCCAACACCGCCAAACGCTGCTCCTCTACCCCGTCGACCTCCATCACTGAGAGCCACACCTTGCCATCGCCATCAGGACCGACTCGGGTTTGAAAACAGGACAGCCATTTCCCGTTCGGAGACCAGCACGGCCACTGGCTGTGGTCACGACTCTCCAGCACCCCCCACGGTGTACGTGCCCCGGGGCCCTCCCCGAAGGTGATCTGCTTGTGTTCGCCCCGAGAAGCGCTCATGGTCCATATTTGGCGGTCCCCCCCGACAAATGCGAACACATCTCCCATCACAGCGCAAATCCAAAGAGCCGTGCGGCCACCCAAAGCTGAACGCTGATGGCCACAAAAGGCATCACCAACCCAATTTTTGGTGAGGGCCGAGTCGAGACCAACCCCTCACGGTCTCGATCGAGTTCCTCAGCAAGCTCGTCCTTTAGCGCACGGGGAAGAGACTGCTCTCTGGCTGAAAAGCAATAGGCCATCGCCGTGTCATGATTGGCTCCGAAAGTGGCCAACGCCAACCCCGTCCCAAAAGCGGCCATCGCAGCGGTCAAGCCAGAGCCCCCGACGAAAGTGGAATACAACGCATAAAACAGAAGGCCAACCCCCGTGATCAACAAAGGGGCCCCAAGCCACCGCAAGCGGGCATGCCGAACGGCAAAAGTCACATTTTCGGTCATCGCTCTACTCATCTCCGGGCACCATCAGGCCCTTCAGTAACAAAGAAATTCCATCGGTGGACAAACGCTTCACATCGGGCCGAATACCAACCGCAGCCTGGCCAGCCAGGCCATCGACAAAAGCCTTGAGCATCAATGCGGTCGCCGTCGGGTCAAGGTCCCGAAAATGACCTGAGGCCACCCCCTGGGCGACCAGCACACTCACATCCTTTACAAACCGCTCATGAATCTGAGTGACCCGTGCGCGAATCTCATCGTCCCGAATGGCCATCTCGTTCATGATCATAAAAAACCGCGGAGGGCTTTTTAGCCCCGCAAAATAGTCCAGGTACCGCACCCCGACCTCGATCAGCTTTTGGGCTGCAGAACGTGGATCACGCTTCGCCGACTCCAAAAATGTGACGGTATGCTCATGGGCCTCGTCGACCAAAGCATTGAACAAGCCCCGCTTGGACTCAAAGTGTAGGTAGACTGTGCCTTTTGATATCTGCGCACGCTTGGCTACATCCTCCATACGGGTGTTCAGATAGCCACGCTCTACAAATAGCGATCGGGCTGCCCGCATGATCTGAATGCGGCGCTGGGCTTGGGGTAAATGGCGAGTCATTCGGTTGAGATGGTGACACGGCTTGGGTGACTCAGCAAGCCAGCCCAGCCACTACCGTGCTATCAACACACAGGTGGAGGTGTTCTGTGTGGCTGATTTTGAGTTCACTTATCGCTACAGCAACCCCCTTCACCCCCACGACCCTCACGGCGCACCTCGCCGATATTCGCACAGAGCGTTTGGCCCAGTCGGCACCCACCCCCACGACTGCAGAGGTTCGACGGGCCTTCGCGGGTGAAATCGTCGCCGGGGTTGAAATCGTCCAGAACATCAAGGCTGGAAAGGGCTACGCCATTGCTGTGCTGAACATCGCCGCCAAAGACATCTGGCGAGGCATCACCGATGAAGACCACCACGCCGGACCCTTGATGATCGATGTGTCCAAGACCGTCGATGGCATACCGCGACGAGACCACCACACGCTGTTTCAATACCTCGCCATCCCTTTCTTTTCGGACCGCTGGTGGTTGGTCTTGCAAGACTTCAACGAAGCGCTCTTTCGCACCAGTGGCGGAAAAGTCTGGGAGGTGGCCTGGACCGACCGACTTCAGGACCAAGCCTTTATCGACACCCTTGACCCGGCATTAATCGATGACGGCATCCCGATTCTTTGGGCCAATGGCGCTTGGCTTTTGGTGGACCTGGGCGATGGCCGAACCTTTATGGAGTACCACACTTGGAGTCACCCAGGTGGGCGCGCCCCAGTGGGGCCCATGACCCTCTTCGCCGCGCGGTCAGTCAAAAGCAATCTTGAGGCGATGGTGGCCTTTTCCAAAGGTCACGCCAAAACATGCCCGGCAAGCTTCGTGAAACCTGACGGCACGCCCCTGTAGTCATTTCATTTGATTCGCGACCCGCTTGAGCTCTCGTAAATTGGTGATCTCCAACAGCTTGCCCTTCACCGCGAAGGTCGAGAGCTTTTGCAGCTTCCGAACGTTTTCGCCTGTGCGGTACATCTGGCCCCAAAATCGATCGTATTTTCGTTGGTTGAAGGTCCGAACAAAGCGCTCCCCCCCCAAGAATTGAAGAATCTCTTTTGGCAGCCCGTTGAACAGGGTCAAAAAGAACAAGAAGTTCAAATAACTACCGTCGGGGCTATGAAACTCCTTGCGGTAGATTTGGTTGAACTCATCATCAACAAAGCCGTCTTCAATGGCCTTGTGATAAAATTCGGTCCCCGGATAGGGCACCAGAGACGATGGCAACAGGTTGTATGGCGGCGGCAAGGTCCACAAAAGGCGCAGGCCCTTCATGACATCCTCGGTGGACTCCCATGGGTTGTCCAGAATCATGTGGTAATCGGGAATCTGAATATGCGCTTTGTACTTGGTGATGATCTGAACCGCCCGAAGTAGCTGTTCGTTGGTCATCCCCCGCTTGTACATCCGCATGGTCTCTGCTGACCCGGTCTGAATCCCCAACTCCGTGAAGCATAATCCCGCGTCGATAAGGGCCGCATATTTCACCTCATTGATGGTGGTGGGCGAACATTGTGCGCGAAACGGAAGTCCGACCTCTTGCTGCCACAGCCGAGAGAATTTGAGAATCTCCTCGTTCGATGTCGAGAAAAACACATCGTCCTGAAAGTGAATCAATCCAATCTCTGGAAATCGGCGTGTGACCGCCTTGATCTCAGCGATCAAATGCTCGACCGATCGACGCCGGAGGTATTTTTGACCCTTATACAAATCGTGATTGAACGCCACGCCGCAATAGCTGCACTTGTGAGGGCAACCCCGCGTAATCATTGTTTTATAGGTAAATCGAAGGTCCCCACTGCGGTCCGCATACCGGGGCATCCGATCTAAAAAGGTCTTCCAATCCAGCCGGACCATATGGCGCTGGTCATTTGAGTAGCTCCAGTCGTCTTCAAATGTATAATCCTGGAAAGGCAGGGAATCGAGGTCTTGGACCAGCGGCCTGTGTGGGTTGGACACCACCTTTCCATCAGGTTTTTTGAACCAAAAATTTCGAATATCATAGGGTTCATCCCCAGCCTCGAGGGTGTCAGCGAGCTCGAGCAGCGCATATTCTCCCTCCCCGACTGCGACGATATTCACAAAGTCTAGGGACTGCTGCGGCATGGTGGACGGGTGAAAGCCCCCCCAGGCGATGGGGACATCTGGCATCACCATCTGAATCGCGCGGGTGGCCTGGACCGCGACATCAAACATACTGGATAAAAAGCTGACGCCGATCAGGCCCGCACCCTCACATAAGCCGACGAGATCATCGACCATCGACTGCTCCATCTGCATGATGTGGCCCGTCCGCTCATGAAGGTGGCTGTAGGTATCAGCGGGTAAAAATATCTGTCTGACCGTGTGGCCATTGGCCTTGAGTACAGCAGTGAGCGCCCGAATACACGGAGAGTAATGGTCAGCCGGGGTGGGATTAATTAAAACGATGTGCATGGTTTTCCTTGCCCAGAGTCTACCCATCGCCAGCAATAATGCCAAGGCTGGACCAGGCCACATCCGAACGATAGGCCTTATATTATCAAGAAGGTGAACCATGATTGGCATCCTCATCGCCACCCAAGGGACAATTGGCGCCTCAATGTTGGCGACCGCCATCGACCTTATGGGGCAAGGCGCCCCCGGCACCCTCGCGGTCGCCATCGATGACACCATGGACCGAAGCGACGCATGGGCGGCCTTGATGAGCGCCCACAAATCCGTCGACGCAGGAGCTGGGGTGCTGATCCTCGTGGACATGTTTGGCAGCGCGCCCTGCAGCATGGCGATGAGCTTGCTTGGCGAGCGTAAGGTGGAGGTTTTGACCGGGCTCAATCTGGCCATGGTCTTGCGCGCAATTCTCCAGCGTCGGGACATGCCCTTAAAAGACCTCTCGGTGGACGTTTTGAGCTATGGTGCAAGGAATGTCACATCCGCTGCCTCGTGGCTCTCAAAACCATAAACCCCACCCGAGAACACCTGAATGTTTCAGTCCCGCGTCACCATCAGCAATGAACATGGACTCCACCTTCGAGCCGCTGCACGGCTGGTCGTCGTCACCAACCGCTTCAAGGCCAAAGTCAGCCTCTCCGCTAATGGCAAAACCGTCGATGGAAAGAGCCTGCTCGGCATCACATCCTTATTGGCCAAAATGGGTACAGTCCTCACGATTGAGGCCGATGGCAAAGGCGAGGCCGATGTCGTCGAAGCCGTGGTCAAACTTGTACAATCCGGCTTTGACGCAGAGGGCTAGAAAACCAAGGCTTGCGCACAGCACCCAGTTCGCGTAAGGGTATGCTCTCTCCGCCTGGAGCCCCCCCCCTTTGACACTGGTCTAAAGGAGCGCACCTCAATGCCCGCAAACTATCTGTTCACTTCCGAGTCCGTTTCCGAGGGTCACCCCGATAAAATGTCGGACCAGATCTCTGATGCCATTCTTGACGCTCACCTGGCTCAAGATCCAAATGCCCGGGTCGCCTGTGAGACCCTCACAAAGACCGGCCTTGTTATCGTCGCTGGCGAGATCACCTCAACCGCCCACGTGGACTACCCCTCATTGATTCGTCGCGTCGTCAACGAGATTGGCTACGACCACTCTGACAAGGGCTTCGATGGCAACACCTGTGGCATCCAAGTGGCTTTAGAGCAACAAAGCCCAGACATCTCTCAAGGTGTGACCCAAGGCGAAGGCCTGCACGGCGAGCAAGGCGCTGGCGACCAAGGCATGATGTTTGGCTACGCCTGTGACGAGACCCCCGACTTGATGCCAATGTCCATCCAATACTCCCATGAGTTGCTTCAAAAATACGCCGACCTCCGCAAAAATGGCGGAATGGATTGGGCCCGCCCAGACGCCAAGAGCCAGGTCACCGTTGAGTACGTCAATGGCGTGCCTACCCGTATCCACACGGTCGTCATGTCGGCACAACACGCCGAAGACATCAGCCTCGAAGAAATCCGCAACCAACTTGAACACAACGTGATTCGCAAAGTCATCCCGGCAAACTTGATGGATGACGACACGATTATCCATGTCAACCCCACCGGACGCTTTGTCATCGGCGGCCCCATGGGAGACTGTGGGCTGACCGGCCGCAAGATTATCGTGGACACTTATGGCGGCCACGGCGCACACGGTGGCGGAGCCTTCTCTGGGAAGGACGCGTCCAAAGTCGACCGTTCAGCAGCATACCTTGCTCGTTATGTTGCCAAAAACTTGGTGGCAGCCGGTGCAGCCAAGCGGGTTTTATTGCAACTGGCCTACGCCATCGGCGTGGCAGACCCCGTCTCGGTCATGGTTGACTCCTATGGAACCGGTGTGGTGAGCGACGAAGACCTCGCCGCTTGCGTGATCGCCATCTTCCCCACCAAACCCGCCGAGCTCATCGATTACCTGGGTCTCAAAAAACCCATTTTCCAAGAGACAGCAGCTTACGGTCACTTTGGTCGCCCCGGCTTCAGTTGGGAAAAGACAGACAAGGTCGACGCAGTAAAGGCGCACCTCGGACTGTAGGCTCTGGCCATCTATAAAGCACTGGGCTTTTCGCCCGGTGCTTTTTTTTGCTCTACACCAACCCGAAGATAACCGCGTATGCCCATGCCACCGGCATGGTGAACAACAGGCTATCCACGCGGTCAAACAGGCCACCATGCCCTGGCATAATACCGCCAGAATCCTTGATGCCACGGGCCCGTTTAAACATCGACTCCACCAAGTCCCCGACCACACCAGAGATGGCGAGCACGCCACCCAAAACGGCTGCGTGCCCCAGGGGCATAATAGACCACTGCATCGACCAGCCTACAGACACAGCCACAGCCACAGCCACACCACCCCACACACCAGCCCAAGTCTTTTTGGGACTGATACGAACCAAGAGCTTTTTACGCCCCAAAAACCGGCCCGAACAGTATGCGCCAGTGTCTGTGGCCCAGGTAGCGACCAACACATAAAGCACCCAGCTCAGGCCAAGCTCATCAGAGCCAAAGCCACGCACCAGACCAATAAAGGCCAAAGCCGCAGCAATATAAGGCACGGACAGGGCCGTCACAGCGCCGCATAGCGCAGCCTCTTTGGGGTCTTCATGGGCAAACATTGCCCAAGTCAACAGAACAGCTGTGCCCAAAACCATGACCACACCAACAAGTTCAGGCTGCTGCCCCCAGGACAACACCCCATAAATAGAGAGCCCAACAACGCTCATCACGATCGCGGCGGATCGGGGTCGTTGGGGGCTGGCCACAGCGCCAAACTCATGCATCACGACCAGCAGGACAGCGCCAACCAAGACCTTTGCCCCATCAACACCGCCCATAAGAAGCACTGGCAAAACAATAGCGAGGGCAACCACGCCGGAGATGATTCGTTGAAGCATGTTTATTCCTTTGCGATTTGTGCGTCCGTCTTACCAAATCGGCGACGGCGTTGGGCGTAGGCCTCAAAAGCTAAATTCAAACCGGCCTCTCGAAAATCTGGCCAATAGGTATCGGCCACGTAAATTTCTGTGTAGGCGAGCTGCCATAGCAAAAAGTTCGACAGGCGAAGCTCCCCGGATGTTCGAATCAACAAGTCCGGGTCGGGCAAACCCCGGGTGTACAA
>DBIS01000357.1 GCA_002296975.1 Deltaproteobacteria bacterium UBA796
GCCCCGTCCAGGCAGGAAGTTGATCACGCCAGGAGGGAAGCCCGCCTCGATCAGGAGTTGGTAGCCTATCCACGCGCTATGAAGTTGGGTTGTCGCCGGCTTCCAGACCACGACATTTCCCATCAGCGCTGGGGCAGTGGGTAGGTTGAGTGCGATGGCTGTAAAGTTGAATGGGGTGACGGCAAAGACGAAGCCCTCGAGAGGCCGCTGGTCAACACGGTTCCACATGCCGCTGTTGCTGGCCGGCTGCATGGACATGATGTCTTGGGCATACTTGGCGTTAAACCGCATAAAGTCGATGAGCTCGCAAGCTGCATCGATTTCGGCTTGGTGGCAGGTCTTTCCTTGGCCGAGCATGGTTGCCGCGTTGAGTCGGTCGCGCCACGGTCCGGCGAGGAGGTCGGCGGCCTTGAGTAGCACCGCTGCACGGTCTTGCCAGGGGAGGGCAGCCCAGTCGGCTTGAGCCTTAAGCGCGGTAGTGATGGCGCGTTCGATGACTTCTGGGGTAGCCATATGCGCTCTGGCAAGCACGTGGTTGTGGTCGCCAGGGTTGGTGATGTCTACGGTGTTTCCGGTGAATATTTCTTCGCCGCCCACCACGCATGGAATCTCGACCACTTCACCGAGTTGCCGCATCACCTCGGCCTCAAGCCTGGCTCGCTCATCGGAGTGGGGTGCGTAGCTTAAGACGGCTTCGTTGGTCGGGGAAGGGGTTGAAAAAGTGCCGTCGGCTGCAGACATTTGACTCTCCATGTTGCCTATCGCTGCTAACACCACGATGCGCTACGGACAGTGGGTGGACCCACTGATTCCTCTCGATGATCCCCGAGCACTCGATTTCGAGACCGTCGGCGGAAAAGCTGCATCCCTTGCTCGTCTTGCGGCCGCGGGGGTCACGGTGGTGCCAGGCTTCGTGGTGCCAGTCTCGATTTTTGAGGGATTTGTCTCCGGTTTGAAAGCTGAGGGCGATGGGATGGCTGCCGGCTTCTTGGGGGCAGTCTTGCCTCCAGGCTTGGCAGCGCTTCTTCGGACGGCTTCAAACAAACTGGGCTCTCGGTTGATCGTGAGGTCCAGTGCTATCGAGGAGGATGGGGCGACCTCGAGTTGGGCTGGGCAGTTTGAGACCATCATAGGGGCTCGGCCCGGAAGGGAGATGGAAGCAGCCTTGCTTAAATGTTGGGCCTCAGCCTTTGGGGTCACCGCTCGGGCATACGCCGACAGTCGCGGTGTTGGGCGCAGTGTAGGGATGGCAGTGTTGATTCAGCCAATGCTCGAGCCCCGGTGTGCTGGAGTGATGTTCACCATCAACCCGCTGAGTGGTTCTTGGCGTGAAATCACGGTGGAGGCCGCATGGGGCCAGGCTGCACCTGTCGTCCAAGGTGCTTTGGTTCCGGATTTTTATGTCGTCCGGCGTCCAAGGCGGTGTCCCCGACCGATCCAGCGGGTTCTCGCCGCCTTGCGTTTGGAGGTGCTTGAAGACCAGGTTCGGCATCAATCAGAAAAGTGGGTGCTGGGTGATAATGGCATGGTGGTCGAACCCGTGGTTGTTGGTGATGTGAAAGCGCCAAAACTGCTTCACCCCATGCTATTGCGTCTGTGCAAAATCGGTCTGAAGGCAGAGAGCGAGATGGGATGCCCGCAGGACGTAGAGTGGGCCCTCGGAGACGACGGTCGTTTTGTGGTTTTACAGTCCCGGCCCATCACCTCAGTACCCCCAGTTCGCCGATCTGGTCCCGCATTATGGACCCGGCGCTTTATCGGAGAGCGGTGGACGGAGCCTGCTACGCCTTTGGGCTGGTCTCTTGTGGGTGGCCTGCTCGAGGAGTTTATCGGCTACCCTGAGACACAGCGCCAGATGCTTGGTGGGGGTGAGGCTGCTCAGCTCATTCGGTTTGCACCCTATCTGAACATCACAATATTTCGCCACCTGGCTTTCAAGTTTCCTGGAGCCCCGCCGCCCCAGTTTATCATGGAACTATTGCCTGATAATGAAGCCAAGAGGTGGCGGGTGCATCATGCCCAGTGGCCCGACTTCGGGGTTTACCGGAGGGTGATCCGTGAGACACTTAAAGCCAGGCGATGGCGCTTGTTTGCCCCGGGTATTTTCTCAAATCCAAGACGTTGGCGTGCTTTTGAGTCCGACCTGAATGACGCATTGCCCGGCTTGTCCAAACTGGCGCCCGACTTGAAAACTGCCATGGCGCGGGCTGAACGCTGTAAGGCCCTCGCTCGACGATATATCGGTATTCATGTGATGAGTTTGCTGTACGCAAACCTGCTTTACCAATTGGTGGAGGCAGCTTTGGCTGCTCAGGGTCATGGCGCCCTGGTGCGCGATGTGCTTCGCCCAACTGAAGAGAGTTGGACGGTTCGGTCCAACCAGGCTTTGTGGTGTTTAGGGCGGGGGCAGCTGAGTATGGAGGACTTTTTGGCAGCTTTCGGCCATCGGGCAGGGTCTTCTTGGGAGCTGTTTAGTTCTCGATGGAAAGAGGAGCCCGCGATGGTCGAGGTGT
>DBIS01000245.1 GCA_002296975.1 Deltaproteobacteria bacterium UBA796
TCTCGGCAGGATCGACCGACCCCGGGGCGGGGAGCTTTCCAGGGCCCTGCATGCCTTGGGTGAGCAAATCCGTCAGCATTTTTAATGCGCCTGTCTGGTCTTCAATTTTTGACAAACCTTGGCCCAGTCGGAAGCGGACCACATCGCGAAGCGGCGGCAAAAGATTGGGGTCGTCCAATGCGGTCTGGAGTGACACCACCGCGTCGGGCACTCGGGTGGTGCCGAGAAGGCTAAGCCCCCGCAAAGCGGCCACGTGCCCAGCCCACTCGGGTGCGGGAGAGCCGTTTAGACAGTCCAAGGCCATGTCCCAGCGCTCGCCCTGAATCGCTTTATGGCTGATTTTCAGCTGGATGCCAACTTGGCTGGGGCGACACTCTTGGTCGGCCATGGCTGGCGAAAGGGCGAGGATTACCCACGGGAGAAACAGAATCGGACCCATTAAAAGCCCGTATCAAAGCGGACATAGAGTCCATTTGGCGACCCGAAAGGAACGCCTGGCCCACGGAGCGCGAAGCCGTATCCGACGCGCATGGTCAGAGAGACGCCGTAGCCAATAATGGCCGCCCCCCTCAATTCCATTCCGGTCCCCACCAAGGTGTTGGGCAGCATGGGCTCTTGGTCCTCATCGCCGTTTGGAAGCGCGTCAAATGCGTGGCCAGCGTCGAGGAAGGGCGCCAAGGCGAAGTAACGGGCGAAGAGGGGCACGGTGCCCACGCCCCTATCGATCCACCACAAGGGGAGCAGGTATTCAAAGCTGGCCAAATAATACCAGTCACCGTATACGGTGCCAGGCTCAAATCCGCGGAGGGGTCGGTACTCGGAAGGCAGGGTGTACAGGCCCCCAAGCCCAAAGTTTCCGCCCAAGCGAAAAGAGCCAAACCTGTTGCGGTCGCCGATGGTTCCACCGCCGGAAAATTTTGCGGAGAACACATGGTTGTCTAGCCACGGCATGGGTACATATCGCCGAAACTCTGCGCCGAATTGAAGCTGAGAAAAGGCTTTTGGGTTGTCCTCTTCGTCCAGGATGGTGCTGCCCAAATAACTGGAGGTCATTTTGGAGCTGACGCTGTAGTAGGTGCCTTTTTCTACCGACACCGCTCGCCCGTAGGCTGTACCCTTGCCCTTGCCCCAGCCCGCACCAATCGAGGAAAAGTAGCCCCGGGTTGGGATGCCAGGTCGGTACACCCGTTCGCCATCTTTCTCATAGTGGCTCAAGGGTACCAAGGGGCTCCGCTTGAGTCCGGCCCACTTGACATAGGCGATACTTGCCCCACCTAGAGGCATGGAGACGTTGAGGTAAGTTTGGGTGCGTTTGTCGAAATAGCTATCCGAAGTTTGCTCAATGGAGCGGGTCCAGGTTCCGCCATCTGAGGGCGGAGGCGGTTCCAAAAATAAGGGACCGTAGCGCACGGTGTAGCTGTAGGCGCCGGCACTGATGACCGGTTCCAACTTGTTGTAGGCGGCTGAAACCCCCCATCCCACGTAGTTGTTGTCACTCCGGTAGGAGACAAATCCACCATAAAACCAGCGCATCAAGGTGTCCCAACTCGATGTGCTCACCATGGCCATCAAGGTGTCGCCATAAGCCAAGGTGGCCCCAGGCATTAAATACCGTGGTGGAAACAAGGTGGGGTTGGGGTTGTATCGGGTCACCGGGTAGCTGAACTCAAAGTCTTCCTCCGATGCGTGCTCGTCTTCAGACTCTATTTCGGCCTCTTCGACATCGGGGCCGGTTTGCGGCGTGTCCAGCCAAGGGTTGGAGAATACGGGCAGCTTTGAAAAGCCACTGAATGGGCCGCCGTAGCCCTGTAGGGCCGGATGGCTCACGATGGGGACGGTTCTTGCAATGCCGGAGGGGAGACGGGGGTGACCATATTGGTTTTGGGTAGATGTCCCCTCGATAGTCTCGAGCGTGCCGGTTGAAGGCGGAGGTGCTGGGGGGAGGTTGAGGGCTTGGGTGTCGGCAAGTGAGCCAGTGAACAGCAATGGGCTCGGCAGAAGTCCGCGCTGAGTCCAATGCGCTTTGGCCAAAGATGTTTCCACCACATCGGGCCCATTGTTGCTGAAGGACTCAAAGGTGAGGGTTGTTCCGTCGGGGTGGGGTGCGGGGTGGAAGGCGCCGCCCAACACGTTGGTGACTTGGTGGACCGTCTCGGTGGCCAGTTCGATGGCATAAATATTGAAGATGCCCGAGCGATCAGAAGAAAAGTACAGCCATCGCCCGTCCGCCGACCACACAGGGTCCATATCGTGGGCATTGTCAGCGGTGACCCGGCGATAGGGCTGACCCTCTGCGCCATAAATCCAAATGTCTCGTACACCATGGGCCCACACGCTCATCGCCAAAAATCGACCATCCGGCGAGAAGACTGGGTTTGCCAACTGGGTGTGGTCTTTGAAGTCTGTGAGGACGTCGAGTTCTTGATCGACCGAAAACCGCGCCAGTTGGTTTTGCTGGACTTTGTTTCTAATCATCAACAAGTCACGACCGTCAGGGGACAGTGTTGGCTGACGGACGCGCTTGCCGCGGGTGAGCAGCTTGGCGGTCTTGTGCCCGAGCTGGTGAAAGTACAAATCGTCGTACAGGTTAAAGTTGTTGACCTTGTGGTTGGCTGAAAAGAAGAATGCCTCAGAGTCTGCTCGCCAGGTGAAGTCTTGGGCGAATGCACCCTTGAGCGCAATCTCTGCTTTTGCCTCGCCGCGTTGATGAAGCTTGATGGCCGCCCCAGTCGAAGGGTCTGCGCATGAGTAGACCAGGGTTTCGCCGTTCGGAGACCAGGTGGGGCCCATGCACGATGAGATACCATCTGAAATCATGCGAACTTTGGTCTCGCCCGCCGCACGGATTCGCTCAGCCTGTGCGCCGTATTTGGCCCTGAGATGTTCGCGCCAATCTTTGTAAAGGGGCACCAACCGCTTCCCAAAAACCCGTTTGGTTGGCAGCCAATAAGGGAAGCCCCCGCCGTAGCCGTGAAGCCATTTTGTCCAGACGTTCTCACCGGCCGTATCGGCGATGTACTGCATGAAGTCCTGACCAAACAGGTACCGCAAGTTGCCTGAGGGTGGGCTGACCTGGAAGCCTTCCATATTGCCGAGTGGGGGAAACTCATCCTCGAGGGTGGCCATCCGTTTGACCATATCAGCCACATTCGAGCGCCCTCGACCACCGCTGGTGTGGCGTGTCTCCTGCAAGGT
>DBIS01000156.1 GCA_002296975.1 Deltaproteobacteria bacterium UBA796
GCCGCCGGTCAAAAGGTCTCACCCGCAGCGCTTGGCGCTCAAGTGAAGGCCCTCTTGGCCAGCCGTGAGGTTCGGAGCACCTTGGCCGCCATCGAAGCCACCGGCGCCAAGGCCCGTTACCGCTCTGCATCGGTCACCGACCCCGCCGCCATCGAGAAGGTGTTCGCTGAAGTCCGAAACGATTGGGGGCCCATCACCGCCCTCATTCATGGCGCAGGCGTCATCGCCGATCGAAAAATCGCTGAGCAAACCGACGAACAGTTCGACTTGGTCTTCAACACCAAAATTGAAGGGCTTCGCGTGCTGCTCGGCGCCCTCACCGCAGACCCACTCAAGGTGATCGCCAACTTCTCATCGGTATCTGCCCGATGCGGGAACAACGGACAATCCACCTACGCAATGGCCAACGAGATCCTCAACAAAGTGGCCTGGGCCGAGTCCCGTGCGCGGGATGGCGTCTTGGTAAAGTCATTGGGCTGGGGCCCGTGGGAGGGTGGCATGGTCAACCCTCAACTGCGGGCTCACTTTAAAAAGCTCGGCGTCCCCATGATTCCCCTCAATGTGGGAGCCAAAATGTTGGTGGACGAGCTCAGCGGCGCACAAGCTGCTCAAGTCGAAGTCGTCCTCGGCGGAGAACCCCGACCCGAAGCCCTCCTGGTGGTCGGCTCAGAGTCTCGCACGCTCATGATGGAGGTTCAACTCAGTCAAGAGACACATTCCTACCTCTCTGGCCACGCGATAAACGGTCAAGTCGTGGTCCCTGTGGTGCTCGCAGCCGAATGGTTCAGCCGCATGGCACATGCATTTAGGCCTGACCTTCACCTTCAGGCCATCAAGAACCTGAAAGTGCTCACAGGCATAAAGCTCCAAGACTTCACCGGTGGCGGGGATCGCCTTGTGCTCAGCTGCACCCAACTCAGCAACGGTCATGGCGTACTGCTGGCCCTCGAGCTCAAAAGCCCGACCGGCACCATCCATTACCGGGCCCAAGCCCAGATGGTCACCGAAGCAAACCCAGTGTCTCAGAACGCTGCACCCAAGCTCGCGTTGAACGATTGGGGCGGCGCACCCATCTACGGTGATGTTCTGTTTCACGAAGACCAATTTCAGGTCATTGAGAGCCTGAGTGGCATCGGCGAGAAGGGCATCTCAGGCACCTTGAACGGGGTCGAAAATGCCGAGTGGCGCTGGGAGAACTGGAGCACCGATGTCGCAGCGATGGACGGGGGCCTGCAACTCATTTTGCTGTGGGCACGTTCAGCGATGGGCGGACCCGTCTTGCCCATGAGCATCGGTGAGCTTCGGATGAACACCACCATGCCACCAAAGGGCAAAATCAAATGCGTGGCCAGCTGCCGCGGCACCTCCAAAACGCGCGGTGTGGCCGACCTGGTCTTTCATTCTGAATCTGGAGAACTGTTCGCGGAGATCAAGGCGGTGGAGGTCATCCTTCGCCCCGACACACCCAAGGCTTAAATCCCATGGAATTTTCACCGATCGCCATTGTCGGCAGGGCTTGCGTCTTGCCCGGGGCCCTCTCTCCAGAGGCGTTGTGGACCCTCGTCTCCGAAAGCCAAGACCACGTACGCTCCGCACCGGAAGGCCGCTGGCGTACCACCGATCGCAGCTGTGGCCCCAACGACGACCCCGCCGACCGCGCATGGTCCAATAAAGGCGGCTACGTCAGCGACTTCTCAAGCGTTTGGGACCCGACCGGTTTCGCGATCGACCCACAAGACCTGACCGGGCTCGACCCACTTTTCGGATGGGCGCTTCATTGTGCCCGCGAGGCCCTCGCCGACGCTGGAGACAACCGCAGGGGTGCTGTGTCTCGCCCACGGGTGAGCGCAGTCTTTGGTAATCTCGGCTTTCCTTCCGGTGAAATGACCCGCTATGCCGAGGCCATTTGGCATAAAGATACCACCCCACCACCAGCGCTCAATCGTTTTATGTCCAGCGGTGCGGCCAAACTCCTCGAGCGTGCGCTTGGTTTAACAGCCGGTGCGATGTGCCTCGATACCGCCTGTGCAAGCTCTTTATACGCCATCAAACTGGCCATCGATCAGCTCCATGACGGCGTGGTGGACTTGGCCCTCGCGGGTGCGGTCAACGGGGCAGACGACCTCTTTATCCACGTGGGTTTCACCGCCTTAAAAGCCATGAGCAAAAGTGGTCAAAGCCGGCCGTTTCACGCCCAAGCAGACGGACTGGTTCCGGCCGAAGGTGCGGGCATGGTCGCCCTGAAACGCCTGGAAGATGCGCGCCGAGACGGCAACACAATATATGGGATTATTCGTGGTATAGGACTGTCAAATGATGGCCGCGGAAGAGGGTTTCTGGCACCATCGAGCCAAGGTCAGGTACGCGCGATTAAAGCGGCGTATACCGGTGCGAACCTGTCTCCGTCCGCAGTGTCATTGCTCGAATGCCACGCCACGGGCACCACCGTGGGAGACGCGACCGAAATCGCCAGTACCGGCGAGGTTTATGCAGCTTGTTCTGATGTTGCGATCGGCTCACTAAAGTCGAATATGGGCCACCTGATCACCACCGCAGGTGTCGCCGGACTGATCAAGGTGCTCGAGGCCATCCGCCACCAGACCCGTCCACCCACCCTGCACACCGACGCACTCAACCCTGCCCTCAAAAACAGCCCATTTCGTGTCCTCACAGATGCAGAAGCCTGGGAGAGCGAAGGCCCTCGCGTCGCGGCGGTGAGTGCTTTCGGTTTTGGGGGCAATAACGCCCACTTGATCGTGAGTGAAAACGACCCAGATCTGAAGGTCGAAAGCCCCACACCGACCTCACTTATGCCCTTGGCCGTGATCGGTTTGGGTACCGTGATCGGTCCAGCATCCAACCGGGCCGAGGTGGCGAAGGCCCTGTTTTCGGCCACCAGTCTCGCCGAGCCCATGGCCGAGCTTGAATTGGGCCTGACAGGACTTCGGTTTCCCCCAACAGACCTCAGCCAAAGCCTGGGTCAGCAGGTCAGCTTGCTGAAAGCAGCCACAGAGGCCATGGCGGGTGTGGCCAAACTAAATGGTGAGCGCACCGGCGTTTTTGTGGCCATGGAGCCGGATGTTGAGGTCTGCCGCTTTGGGCTTCGCTGGCGACTCTCCCAACGCCTAAAAGATGCCAACTGCAACGGGGCCGCTCACGCCGACTGGCTCACTGACACCGCCGATAAAATTATCCCCACCCTCCGTTCGGCAGGGGTCGTGGGCAATATGCCTAATATTCCCGCCAATCGCCTCAATAGCCAGTTTGACTTGGGCGGAGCGAGCATCTCAATCTCAGCCGGCGAACGATCTGGGCTTCGCACCTTCGCCCAAGCACACCGGGCCTTGAGCACCGGTGAGCTGGATTGCGCCCTCGTCGGCGCGGTAGACCTTTGCTGGCAGTCGGTTCACCAAGAGGCCCTCACAGCCATCGAGGGCAAAGAAAGCCGTCCGGGTGATGCTGCTGTGGTCTTGGTGCTAAAACCCCTTGATGCTGCCGAAGAAGCTGGTGACACCATTTTGGCCGTCGTTAGCAACCATACAGATACCCAAAACTGTGTACCAAACCTAGACCAGCAAATGGGTAGAAACTGGGCTGGTGGCGAGCTGCGTGATCTGGCCGCACACATCCTGACTGCCAATCAAGGCTGCCACATCGATGGTCGCCCCTACCTGGCCCCAACCCCCACGCCCTTCACCATCGGCAAGCTCGACCCGCTCTTCGTGAGCCCGAGGCTTCATCCGACCCCGGGCCTCGATACCACCCACATCTACCGCTTTGCAGCCGACACACCCGCAGCCTTGCTACAAGCGCTCAGTTGTGGCGATACATACTGCGACGGGCCAGTTCGCCTGGCGATCGTTGCCCCAGACACAGAGACTTTCAACGTCCGGGCCGAAGCCGCCCATCGCCATATCGCCACAGGGACACCGCCGGGGCCTGGCGTTTTTTACCAAGCAACGCCAATGCCCGGCAAACGTGCGAGCGTCTTTTCGGGCGCAGGATCGGCCTATGCCGAGATGGGTCGCCCCCTCCTGCAGGCTTTCCCAAGTTTGGGTACATCCCTTTTCGAGGCGCACCCCAAGGCGGCTATTGCCCTCTCCACCCCGTGGCCAGCAGACGGCAACGTCGCGCCACTATTGAGACTGTGGTCTGCATCGGCCCTTTGCCAGGTCCACGCAGAATTTAGTCGAGACTGGTTGAACTTCAAGCCGGATGCAGTGATTGGATATTCATCCGGCGAAAGCAATTCGCTGTTTTCCACCGGCATTTGGACAGACTTGAGCGCCATGATTTCAGATGCCCGCGGCGGCATGCTGTTCACCGAGGAAATCGGCGGCAAAATGGGTGCAGTCGCGCGAGAGTGGGGGGTCGATGTCGACTGGCAGACCTGGACCATTCTGGCGCCCGTCACCGAGGTCAGCACCCTGGTTGCAGCCGAACCACACCTGGAGCTATCCGTAATTCATTCAGATGCGGACTGTATTATTGCCGGACAGGCTGATGCAGCGGAAAGGGTGTGCGCCATCATTGGGAAACACCGATGTCTCCGCTTACATTATGACTTGGCTGTGCACGTGCCGGCCCTCAACCGGGTATCTGAACCTTGGTTGGACCTCCACCGGCGGACCGTCACTGAGGTTCCAGATATCACCGTATATTCGGGTGGTTATGGTGCTGCATACACCCCCTCGAAAGAGGCCTGTGCAGCGGCCATCTTGGCTCAGGCAAACAAAACCCTCGACTTCCGAAAAGTCATCGAGGCCGCCTATGCCGACGGGGTTCGGATTTTTCTTGAGCACGGACCACAGGCCAGCTGCAGCCGATGGATTCGCGACATTTTAGGTGATCGCGAGGCCTTGGTTGTCGCACTGGACAGAAAGGGTGGCGGTCTGGCCCCCAGTCTTGAGGCTGCTGCGGCCTTATGGGCGGCCAGTGTCGAGATCGGGCTTGAAAAGCTGACAAAGCAATGCACCGTAGCCCCCACTGGCCCAAGTTTGATGTTTAAAGTCCATCCCGACGCGATTGAAATTCCGCCCTTTCCAACGGAAATATCCACCATGCAAACCATGTCACCCGCGCCCACCTTGGCCTCCATTTCAGGCCATGCATCGACCCCACTTGATACCGTGCCCACGCCACCCCCAGGGCTGAGCCCCACACTCACACCCAGCCAAGTGCAACCACCCGCCCAGACCCCCATGACCGCCGGCGGTTTAAACCCCATCGCCAGCCCCGATCCTGTGATCGCCGCCCTGCGCGCTCAAATCGTGGCCATGGGCCAGTCCGAGCAAGACCACATCGCCGCAGCAACTATTTTACACCAGCGATTCTTGGCGATGACCGCTCAAGCCATCGCTTTATTCGACGCCACCGCTTTGCCTCAGCCGCCACAACCCGTCACAGTTGTCGCACCCGTCGCACCCGTCGCACCCGTCGCACGTGTCTCAACACCAAAAGCGACACCGATCTTGCCCACAGCAGTCACCTCCCAAGCGCCAACGCCACCAGCTCCTGCGCAACAGCCAACCCTAAAACCCCGAGCGCTTACGGCCAGTCCGGCCCCGTCGACAGGACCGGCAACGCCAACGGGGCCGACCTTCGATCGCGAACAGCTCAAGATCCACTCCTCTGGGAAAATCTCAGAAATATTTGGTCCACGCTTTGAGGCCCAAGACGGCTTTCACCGTCAGGTCCGCATGCCGGAGGGCTTGTTGCTACTGGCCGATCGTATCACCGGTTTGGACGCAGAACTTGGCACGATGGGCAAGGGCACAATCTGGAGCGAGACCGATGTGACCGACGATGCCTGGTATCTCCATCAAGGCCATATACCAGCGGGTGTCATGATCGAGGCGGGCCAGGCGGACCTCATGCTGATCTCATATCTGGGTGTCGATTTTAGCAACCAAAATGACCGGGTATATCGACTTCTTGGATGCGAACTCACCTACCATGGTGGCCTACCCAAAGTAGATGACACCCTCTGCTACGACATCCATATGGACGGCCACGCCACCCAGGGTGATGTCCGCTTGATGTTCTTTCACTATGACTGCCGGGTCGATGGCGATGTGCGCTTATCTGTTACCAAGGGCCAGGCCGGATTCTTCACTGATGCCGAACTCGCAGACTCCGATGGCTGTCTGTGGACCCCCGAAGACCAAGACCTGGCCCCCAATCCGCGCATCGACCCGCCAGCGATTGCATGCAGCCACAGCGATTTTTCCGCAGAGCAGATTCAAGCATTCGCCGACGGTCGTCCATACGAATGCTTTGGCGTTGGTTTCGAGCGAACCCTACCCCACACCCGCACCCCAAGAATCCAAGACGGGCGGATGACCTTTTTGGGTCCGATCACCGAGTTTAGCACCACCGGTGGGCCATGGGGCCGTGGCTATATGAAGTCCACCATCGACATCGATCCCAAAACCTGGTTCTTCGATGGTCACTTCAAAAACGACCCCTGCATGCCTGGCACCTTAATGTTTGAAGGCTGCTTGCAACTGATGGCCTTTTACCTCTCAGCCATGGAGATCGGAAGAGCGTCG
>DBIS01000278.1 GCA_002296975.1 Deltaproteobacteria bacterium UBA796
TTGAGTGTGGTCGGGGATGGCGAAAGCGAGCACCCGAATGCTGTGGTCTTTGGACCAAGTATTGAGCGCCTCGAGTTGCTCTGGGTACCAACTGTCCCGAATTTTTGGGGTGTGGCCATTCGCCAAGACCCGTGCGAGCTTGGCAGCTTGGACCGAGCGAAACATTGCGCTGTGTTGGACGAGCCAAAGCGAGAGGCCCTCATGAAATAGCCGCGCAGGCGCCGGGATGGATGTCCCCACAAAAACGGGGTGTTTATCGTGGGCGCCAAACATCAGGAATGTCGGCTCCAAATCGTTGGGGTAGGTGGCCCAGATGACGAGGTCAGGATCCCAGTCGGCCAAGTGTCGGGTGATTAAGCTCACGCCCTGCTCTGCGTCATAGCCGCACATGCCCAGGTTGAAGACCTCCACATCGTCCAGTGCAGCTTCGAGCTGTGCGGGCCAGGCCTGGGTGAGGCTCACCCCCAATCCCCAGGTGAGGCTGTCCCCAACAGCCAAGACACGTTTGATGCCGGGGCGCTTGGGTGGGGGCAACATGTCGACCACCCAGCCCCTGATGCCATTTTTCTCTGGGGCGTTGATTTGGGCGTATTTTAGACCAGGCGGGTCAAAGACTGGCCGGGTTGCGATCAAGGTTTCATGCACGGCGTAGCGTTGTTCTGCATGATGAATCACCCAACCGCTGATGCCCAATCCCAAGCCAATAAGGCCGAGGCGTCCCATCCATTTTTGAGGTGTGCTCATGGTATCAGTCGCTCGTTCAATACAGCCGCTTGACCTGAAGAGGCAGGGTTTCTCTACCTTTGGCGATCACCCGTGTTCGCAGGTCAGGCCCAAGGTGAACCGTCATCCCGTCGTCTTCTGGGTCGATCATGTCTATTTTGGAGTGTGCAGATTTGAGGCCGCCGAGCCACCACCGCGCGTCACAGATGTACAGGATGTCACCCTCGATCGCATCGACCACCAGGGCGAGTCCGGCGCTGATTTTCACCAAAGGCAGCTGAATCTTGGGATCGACGGCATCGATGTCGAGGGATTTGAAGACCACCGGTGCCCAATCGCTTTCGTCTTCAGCACCTCTGCGGCCGCCATAAAATGTCTTGATCGCATAATCCTCAGTGCCCCAAACCAAGCCCCGTAGGGCCGACATGGGCTGTCCTTTGGTGAGCAGTCCAGAGACAACACCCAATACAGTGCACACACTGAGCCCGAAAAATGCCCGCATAAACTTGTATTGGCTCTTGCCTGCCAAAAACCCGTCCCCGACATCGATCATGGGAACGCCGTGTGCGAAGGGTGTGATGAGGGAGGGCCAGACCACACTGGCTGCAATGATTAATGAACCACCGATCATCGTGATGGTGGCCGCCTGACCACTGAATTTTCTCCAAAATACGCCCAATAATAAGGTCACGACCATCGGTGGGGTGACGGCTGCTGTGAAGGCGCCGTGTGCGGAGTAAATAGAATCGAAGCCCATAAACACGGGCACGAGGGCGACCCCGAGCAGGGTGACGCTCACTGACGATATGCGCGCGGCCTTGAGCAGTTGGGTCTCGCTGGCTTGGGGGTGTGAAGGTTTGTAGATGTCGTTGACGAAAATGGCAGCAACGGCGGTGATTAGGGTGTCGACAGTAGACATCAAGGCGGCGGTGAGTGCGGCCATAATGAGGCCAAACACGCCGGGTCGTGACAAAAAGTCGGCAGCAATAAAGAACGCCTCTTTCGCTTGGGTATCGGGCGGAAGAACCCCGCCGTGGACCAAGGCTTTCGCAACCCAACCGCCGCTAGCGACAACCATCGCGGCGATTGGCATCAACACAATCGCTGTGACAATCACAGCTCGGCGAGAGTCTTTCATGGATCGGGCAGAGAGCAGGCGCATGGCCATGCCTTGGTTTAAGAACAAGAACATGGCGGTGTTGGCCATACCGTCTTGCCAAAACAGCCCCACAGAGTTGTAGCTTGGGTCGGTGTTGAAATTGGTGAACGCGGTTCGGTGCTCACGTGGCAGGTGGGCCCAAAAGTTGTCGATGCCACCCATGTGGTCTATGCCCAACCACAGCAGGATCATGCCGGTTGCGAGGAGCATCGCGCCTTGAAAAAGGTCGGTCATGATGACCGAAGTCTGGCCTCCTGATGTGACGTAGACAGCCGAAATGGCGGCGACACCGGCGGCACAGCCGAGTACCGGCCAGCCAAGAAGAATGTTGAGGGCTTGACCCATGGTGAACAAGTTGATGCCCACGTAGCCAATCAGGTACACCAAGAGCATCCAGGTGGCCAAGCGGCGCTCAATGGGCCCAAAACGACGTTCGAAGTACTCGGGTATGGACACCAAGCGGGTGAAATACAGGATCGGGAGCCATCCGAACAGCATTAAGGGTATCCAAAACCAGTCGTTCAGATAGGTTTGAGTGGATGCAATCCCGTAGCCGAAGGCGACTTTCGAGTACTTTACAAAGCTGTAAGAGCCGATGGTGGTGGCGATTAAAGAGAAGCTGATCAGCCACCAGCTGAAGCGTTGCCCACCAAAAAAGAAGTCCTTGGTGGTCTGTTGGCCTCGCCCGAACCAAGTGCCGATGACGAGCATGGCCACAAAATAGGCGGCCATGATGAGATAGTCGATGGGGTGGCCCTTGACGCCATCGGGGAGGCCAGAGCCCAAATATGGCTTTGGGTCGGCTACGGTCATGTCGCTATGATGGAGCCAGCCTTGGAGGCCCATAAAAAAGGCGAGCCCAGCCAACATGCCAAGTAGGTTTCGAAGGGCACGGCCTTCAAAGCCCAGTGCGCCTTGTCGAAAGCCAAAAAAGATGCCCGTCCCAAAAACGATGCCACCGATGGTGTATTGGTACAGAAATGGGTCCACAATCGCCTCCGTTGAGGAGCGTATCGTGTGCTGGGCTATCGGGCCGGAGAGGCCACGGTCGGGATCGGCTGCGTTTGGGTTGGCACGGCTGAGGTTTCGACTGGAGGCGCAGGTGGGGGAAGCGGTGCTGCGGGGTCTTCAACGGGCACGGCCTTGATGACGCATCGGTTTTGAATGCACACGCCATGATTGACTGACTGGACATGCCCTTGCTTGCCGGGCTGTGGGCAGGTGTAGGTGTCTTGGCTTTCCGCACAGATTTGGGCTTGATGGGCGACAAGTTGGTCGTACTGGTCGCGGGTGTACAGGTTTGAGGGGCTGTACTCAGGGTCGGGGCAGCATTCGCCGTCTATAAGGTGGGTGATCACGCAGTCCTGATCCTCGATGCACGGGGCCTCGGAGAGGGGGGAGGCGGGGAACAACCTGTTGTAATGCCCGTCGTCATCCACCATTTTTCCGAATGAACAGCCCGCTAAGAAGGGGATTGCTAGAAGTAAGGCGTTCATTCTGCGGGCAGGATCATTAAGTCGGTGGTGTACTGGATGTTGCCAGACTGGAGAAGCATGGTGGCCTCGCCGGCCGCGGTGAAGGTGGCATCGGTCATGTCCGGTGCGACCGTTGCCATGTGGGGTGGGGTGAATTTTAGGAGATTGGCACCCGTCATGAGCACCCCATCGCAGAACATGCGCAGGGTCCAAAAATCACCGACTCGTGGGTCGTTGGTGGAGTTTAAGTCGCGTCCATTCGCCTCGACGCTCAGGAT
>DBIS01000291.1:0-6504 GCA_002296975.1 Deltaproteobacteria bacterium UBA796
CCGGGTCAAACCGATATGGTGGTGAGCCTCCAGGACATTGTACCCACGGTGGCCGCACTCACTGGCATCGATGGCCAATACACAGCCGGCTTGGACGGCGAGTCGCTTTTGATACCACCAGAATCACGGCGTGCCATGGTGGTGGGAGAGTCTGGAAGTGCCTTGCATGCGCGCATGGGCGGATTTTTAGTCGCTGGCCGAAAAGATAAGCTTCACTGCATCCATGGCGAACGTTTCTCGCTCTGCGATCACCCAAAAATGCCTAGGCGCCTATTCGACCGACGGGCAGACCCAGACCTCCAGCGGGATGTATCAGCCGCCCACCCACGCCAGATAAATAGGCTTGCCCGGGCTTGGAAAGGCTGGCCGGCAGAGCGAACCCGACAGCGCTTTGTTCGCACGAAAGACCACGTTTTGGTCGCCACACCCCATATTGATGGCAGCTACAAAACAGCCTTGTACGACCACCGTTCAGACCCGCTTTTGGCCCACGATATCTCTCGGGACGCCCCAGAGGTTCTGCGAGCACTTCAGGCGCGCCTCAACCGGTGGCATCAAGAGTTGGATAAGGCGGGCGGCCCGGGAGATGCGCGGACGAAAACCGAGGAGCAAGCGCTGAAGTCCTTGGGCTATATAGAGTGAAGTTTCGCGTACACATCACCACAACCCCGCTCAAACCCCCACCCGCGCAGTCGATCAATTGTGGTGGCGGCATCCATCCAGTCTGGGTCAGCCCAACGAAACTGCTCTGCCAACACCGTGCGAAAACGGTACGGCCCTAGGCGTTGTAAACGACGCACACAACGAATCGAACGGTCAACCTCAAGGGGAAACGCCTCGAAAGACACAGCGGGGATTGGCGTGGAGAGACCGGCGAGCACTTTGTCCTCCAAGCCTTCGACGTCGATCTTGCAAAAGACGGGTAAACCATGGGTGGCGACGAGCGCATCAAGGGTGGAAATCTCGACTTCAGCCTCGGCATCAAAAGGGGCTGCCGAAATCAAGGGATGAGAAGAAAAAGCGGTGACCCAATCCGATGAAAAGGTGCTCAAGGTGGGGTTTCGGGTGTTGATTTTCAGGGTCATCCGGCCGGCGGAGTCGGAAAGCCCAACAGGGACGATGTGAACACTTTTGTCGTGGCCATACAAACGGTTGAGCATCTTGAGCATGGCCGGTTGAGGCTCTACAGCGACCACCGTGGCCCCTAAACGTCGCCAGGCAAAAACCCGGTTTCCCACGTGGGCACCCACATCAAAACAAAGGTCGCCGGGGGCGATAAACTGGCCATAAAACCGGCGCATTCGGGCGCCTTTCCAGGGTTGACCGTAGTAAATCACCATCGAGCGTGCCATTCCCCAAAACGATTCGATGGACACACAGCCTCCATGGCGTAGCGGGCTTAACTCGGGGGCAGACCAAGCACATCGAGGTGACCGACACACAATGACACTTCGCTCTTGGCGATGCCTGCGGCGCGATCCTGGGACCACTCGGCGATGGATTGGGCGGTGGTGATGCCTGCACAGGCCTCGGTGGCGGCAAGGGCGGTACCGGTGAGCATTTCGGTGAGCATTGGAGAGGATTGTCGACCGATTTTCCAATCTGCGCGGGCCATGGTGACGGTGTAGCCCCGCTTTGACAAAGCCAGAGCAAATGCTTGAGCGGCCATGGGTCCGGGTGAGGCACCAAACCCGCGGTCGGTCAGCTGATGGGCACGAAAACAGCGCTGAACGGTCTGGTCGAGTGGATGAGGCGGGTGCCAGTTGACGCGACCATCGACGGTGAGTGCAGCCAAAACAGGTAGATTCTTGTCGCAAATCCAGTCAGCGAAATCGACCAGCCAGTCGGCAGAAACCAAGTCTAGCAAGGCCTGGGTGGTCACCAAATCAACATCGAGAGCGCGGTAATCGGATTCACGGAGGTCCATTTCGAGGGTTTTTAGTGCCACACCGTGAGGCGTTTCAAAGGTGAGGGCTTGCCGCAATAATGAAAGGTCGTTGTCAATGAGCGTCCAGCGTTGATCGGGGCCCAGGTGGGGTGCGAGAAAGCGCATACCTGATCCCAATCCCGCGCCGAACGCGGCCACACGCAGGGGTTTGGCCTTGGGCAAAGCGCCGAGCAAAGCGGTGACCAAGGCCTTACTTCGGGCGGCGTGGTCGAAGGCCTCACGGCGTTTGAGCCAGTGGGCAGCGAAGGTATTCATGCGGGTTCGAGGCCGCTAAATTTCAACATCAGCGCACCAAATGGGCAAGGTGGCGGGTGTGACGCCCACCCCAGAGCCGGTGTCTAAATTATGGAGGCCATTCACGATGCTTGAGCCCCAGGCCACATCTTGGTCGATGTATTCAATGGTCACTTGGGTTGTGTCACCCAGGGTTGTGTCGCTCATATAGGCCGGCGCACCGGTCCTGGGTGCTTCTTCTTGGAGTTTAAGGCGAACCATGCCGTCATCTTGGTCAAAGACACCAGCACCGTCGAAAATGCCCATCACCTCTATGCTCAGCACATAGGTGTGGCTGCGGTCGACGTCTCGCCAGAACATTCGAAAGTTGGTGGAGCCCCGATAGTGTTGGCAGGTACCTTGATTGAACACCAAGGATGCACCATCAGACACCGACACCGTGAAGGCTTCGGGCTGGGTTGGCATATCGCTTGCGGTGAGATCGGCGGGCTCCTCTGGGGCCAAGCCTGAACCGGCGCCCTCTAAAACCTCACCGGCATCTCCAGTCGACTGGGCCTCTTGTTTGGGGGTCGAGCATGAGCAAAGAACCAATACCAACAGAGCAAATATCCGCATCTAAACACACCTCTCGGGTGCACAGTATGGGCGAAAGCACACCAGCGCCACCCCACCGGGGAAGCGCTCAAGCCCAAAGTGCCCCCGGGCGCACCTTGTCTGTCCTAAACCCTAAAGACATGAGCCCTGCGGCCGGGCCCAACTAGCCCATATGCTTCATCCAAGTCGCGAGGTCTGGGATGCTCAAATACTGGTTGGTTCGCCTTACCTCGCCCATTTCCGCGAATTCACCGCCATACGCATGCCCGGGGTACAAGACCGTGTCCGCAGGCAAGGTTGAGAGCCGTTGGGTGAGCGTGTGGTACATCTCTTCGGGGTCGCCACCGGGCAAATCTACCCGCCCACAGCCTTGTAAAAACAAGGTGTCTCCAGCCACGATGGCCGACTTCAGCCTAAAGCACAAAGACCCAGGCGTATGCCCTGGCGTATGCAGCAGGTCGATCTCGATATCACCGACTTTTACCTTGTCTCCCGAGTCGTGCTTTACGAAGTCCGATTCATCGAGACCGGTGACTTTGCGAATGCCCGCCACCTCAAGTTTATGGGCGTGCACCTTGCACGGCGCGCGCTCCATCAAACGAGGCAAGCCCTCGACCGTTAGCCCATACATGGTCCCGCCCACATGGTCTGGGTGGTAGTGGGTGGCCAAGGCCCCGACGAGTTTCATCCCTTCGTCCTCGACCAAATCCACAATGTCGTCCACCGCCCAAGCCGGGTCAACAACCACGCACTCACCCGCCGTGCGATCGCCGATCAAGTACACAAAGTTTTGCATCTGAGACGCGATGGGGTCGCCCCGACCGATGTCCCGTCCAACCAGAAGCTGTTTAAAATAAAGATCAGCCATTATTTTCCCAACTGCTTGCGCGCCGCACGGGCCGCACGGGATTTTGGATAGATGCGAATCACCTCGCCAAAGAACACCTTGGCATTGTCTTTTTGGCCCTGCGCATCAAAGCATTCACCCTGCCGAAGCATCGCCCAAGGTGCAAAGGTAGACCCCTTGAACTGATCGATCACCTCTTGGTAGCGCAACACCGCTTTTTCGTAATTTTCAGCCACCTTAGCAGCCTCTGCCCGCCGATATGTGGCCTCATCTGCCCGCGAATGGTTGGGGTGCGTCTCTAAAAAACGCCCGAGCAACGTCTCGGCACCCACATGATTGCCCGCTTTGAGCTGTGCTTTGGCCTTTTCGAGCAACTTAACGGGGTCCAACACCGGGGTCGTCACCGGGTCTGGCACAACAACCGCCTTTGCCTCAACTGTGGGCTCAGTCTGTTCCGACAAAGCGCCATCTGTACTTTCACCACCATCTACGCCGCCCCAAGACGAAGCAGCCGCTCCACCGTTGCCAGCTTCAGGCCCTGAGGCCACAACCGGTTCAGGCATCGGTGGTGGCTCGGGGGTACTCAAGCCCAAAGACCGTTCCAGTTGATCGGCACGCTCTTCAAGCCAAAGCACCCGAAAGCGTGCATCATCGAGGGTGACCGACAAATCCTTGGCCCCTTGGCCTGAGGCGTGACTTAAAACCTCAACTTCACCCCGCAAACGCCCGACGGCCTCACGAATCTGTTCGAGGTTTTCCAATTGGGCGTTCTTTTTTTGACCCCGCGACCGGGTAATGTCCTCAAGTTGATTTACGCGAGCTTCAACCTGAATAAATCTCTGCTCAACATTATAAACTCGAACGCCATTATCACGGATTTCACGTTGCATTTGATTGGAGGCGGACTGACCCGTCCTATCGAGCACACAAGCCAAAGAGAGCAGAACCAACCAGGACATTTCAGACTCCAAACAACTGCAAAAAAACTACTGCCGGACATGTATCGGATCTGATACCTTTCCCCCACACAAAGCTGGATTCTCGGCAATCTTCCACATTTAAGCCCGACTTGCGGCAACAGGACACCCATGCTTCCCTTTTATCTTGGCTCCTTGGCTTTGGGCGGCGTGCTTATCGCCGCGTCCATCCTGCTCGGTGGTGCTGATGGAGATGCGGACGCAGGGATGGACGGAGAATTCGACGCCGAACCCGACGATTTGGCGGTATTCAAAGACCCCGCTGACGCGATGGTCGACGCGGGCACATGGTTGCCCTTCTTCTCCCTCCGATTTTGGACATTCGCCCTCGCAGCCTTTGGGGCCTCTGGAATCCTCCTGGACATGCTCGGCGTCTCCGGCTTTTTAGGCGCGGGTGTCAGCATGCTCTTGGGCGGTGGGATCGGCACCGGAGCGGCCTGGGTTTTCCGGCAACTTCAACTCACTGAAACCTCTGGAAACGTTCAACTGCTCGACGTTGGCGGCACCGAAGCCACAGTGCTTTTGGACGTCCACCGCGATAAGCTCGGCAAAATTCGTATCATCGTCGATGGGCAGTTTGTGGATCTCACCGCGAAAACCCAATGCGAAGCGTTGATTCCCCGAGGCCAAAAGGCTTTGGTGATCAATCTCGATAATGGCATCGCCAACATTACCCCCGTCCCACTTGGCTACAAGTCTGTGGGCAAGGAGCGCTATAAATGACCACGATGGACACCCTCATTCAGTTCGGCTGCTCTGGGCTTGGCCTCGGCCTCGGCCTCTTGATGTTCCTGGCAATTTTCAAGCAGTTTTTGTTGATCGCCAAACCCAATGAGGTCTTGGTCTTCTCTGGGCGCAATCGGAAACTCCCCGATGGTACAGAGATCGGCTACCGAGAAATCCTGGGTGGCGGCTGGACATGGCGATGGCCCATCATCGAGAAGGTCGGCCGCATGCAGTTGACCACCATCCCCATCGAGATCAACACCACCAACGCCTATTCTCGAGGCGGAATTCCACTCAATGTCCACGCGGTGGCCAATATTAAGGTTTCGTCTGACCCCGCTCGGGTCAAAAATGCAATCGAACGATTCATGGGACGGGACCCCCTAGAGATTCAGCGGGTCGGAAAAGAGACCCTTGAAGGGCACCTCCGCGGTGTCCTCGCCCGGCTCACCCCCGAGGAAGTCAACGAAGACAGACTCAAGTTCGCCGAAGAGCTCACCCACGAGGCCGACGAAGACTTCGCCAAGCTCGGGTTGGACTTGGATGTGCTCAAGGTCCAAAATGTGCACGACGATGTGCAATACCTCGACTCGATTGGTCGCTCACGCATCGCTGAGGTCATCCGCGACGCCGAAATCGCCGAGTCCAACGCACGCTCTGAGGCACTTCAGGCTGAGGCTGCCTCCGCTGAGATCGGCGACGTGGCCATCCAAATCTCCGAACAAACCATCGTCGGAAAGGCAAACGGGCTCAGAGAGCTCAAAGGCCGACTCGAAGCCGATGTGCTCGCATCCCTCAAAAGGGCAGAGCGCAATGCAGCCCAAGCCAGAGCCAATGCCGAGATCGAACTTCAAGACCTCCGAAAGACCGTCGAAACCAAGCGTTTGCAAGCCGATGTGGTCCTTCCCGCCGAGGCCCGGCGCCAGGCTGCCATCTTGGAGGCAAAAGGAAAGGCAGCCTACACCGAGGAAGAGGGGAAGGCCCAAGCTGCCGTCTTGCAAATGATGACGGATGCGTGGCTGAGTGCGGGTGCTGACGCCAAAGACATTTTCCTTATTCAACAGCTCGAAGCGGTCCTCGAGACAGTGGTCGAGCGGGTCAACTCCGTGTCTATCGACGAGGTCAATCTACTCGACGGCGGCGACGGCGACGCCCTACCCCGCCATATCGCGAGCTTT
>DBIS01000291.1:6823-14781 GCA_002296975.1 Deltaproteobacteria bacterium UBA796
CCCCCCCCCCCCCGCCATATCGCGAGCTTTCCAGCCATGGTCCGATCCGTCCTCGAAGAGCTCCACAGCTCCACGGGGGTCGACGTCCCGGGCATCCTCTCAGGCTCCGTCAACAGTTCGGAGGTGCCATCATGAGCGCCATTATCTCAATCCTCCTCGTATCCATGTTTTTGATTGTCGTCGGCGGCTTGGCTGTGATGGCCGTCGCCAAAAATCTGGTCTACATCGCCGGTCCAAATGAGGTGCTGATATTTTCAGGTCGAAAGACCAGAGTCGGCGCGCGAAAATGGATTGGCTACCGCTCCATCAAGGGTGGCCGGGGCTTTCGCATCCCGTTGATCGAGGCCGTCGACCGCTTGGACCTCACCAATATGGTGATCGATGTTTCGGTATCCAACGCCTACTCCAAAGGTGGAATACCCCTCAAGGTTCAAGGCGTGGCAAACGTTAAAATCGCCGGCCATGAACCCCTGTTGGGCAACGCAGTCGAACGATTTTTAGGCCGAGACCGCCGAAGCATCATCAAGGTGGCCAAAGATACACTCGAAGGAAACCTTCGGGGTGTGCTCTCTCAACTGACCCCAGAACAAGTCAATGAGGACAAGCTCCGCTTCGCCGAAAAACTCCTGGAAGAGGCTGAACACGACCTGAGCCGCCTCGGACTCACTTTGGACACCTTGAAAATTCAAAATGTGGCCGACGATGTGGGCTATCTGGACTCGATTGGTCGAAAAAGAACCGCAGAGGTGATTCGAAACGCACGGGTCAACGAGGCCGCTGCTCGAGCCCAGTCCACTCAGCGAGAAGCAGAAAACCATCAACTCGCTCGGGTGCGGGACATCGAAGCAGAGATGAAGGTCCTCATGGCCGACGTCGACCGTCAAATCACCGATGCCAACACCGCCGGTCAAGCCATGATCGCTGAGGAAATCGGCGCCGTTGGGGCACTCATCGCAGAGGCCGAAGAGAATATCAAGGTTCAAGACGCCCGGGTCGAACAGGTCGCCAGGCGTTTGCTCGCAGATGTGGTCGCCCCTGCCAAAGCCCAAATGCAACAACGTCAGGCAGACGCCCAGGCACAAGCCGCGCGAATCATCGAAGATGGAAAAGCCAAGGTGGCAGTACTCGATGCCATGATCACCACGTGGCAGGCCGGTGGCGACTCAGCACGGGACATCTTCTTGATGCAAAAGCTTCAGGTCATGATGGACTCTTTGGTCAACACCATCACCGATGTCAAGATCAACCGGGTCACCATTTTGCCCTCATCAGACAACTCCACCGCCAAAAAGTCAGTCACCTTGGTCGAAGAACTCAAGGCGGGTACAGGCATCGACATTCCCTTGGTGGTCGAACGCCTCACAGGCGGTGCTGCACCCCGGGGAAATGACGGTTAAACAGCTGCCCTAAAACGAGGCCCATCATCAGTATTATTCATGGAAACACGACGGGTCTGAAGCCCAGCCAAAACAAGCAGCTTCAGGCCCTATACCAACGCCAAGTTTCAACCGAGCAATGGATCAGCCAAGAGCTGGGCCGGCGCTTGACTGAGATGTCTCGGTCTCTCAGCCGGCAACTTGGCCTGATGATAGACCGCCGTGGCCGTGTCAGCCATGTCATCGTCGGCGATGCCCATCAGCTTTTCATCCCCGACCTGGGGCGACATCGCGCAGGTTCTGGACGTTTTCGCGGCCTTAGACTGGTCCACACTCACCTCCGTGGCGAGGGGCTCTCTCGAGACGACCTGACCGACTTGAGTCTGCTCAAACTAGACGCCGTGATCGTCATCCAAGCCCAGGTCAACGGCATGCCTGGCTTTGTCGAGGTTGGCACAATCCGCCCTGGCGCCGCCCGCGGTGACAGCGAACCATGGAACACCGAGCGGCGGCCCTCGATAAAGGCTTGGGACGAAGACTACATCGCCTTTATCGAAGATCTCGAGAGCGCCATCGGACGGACATCCACCGTCAAGCGGGTGCCCGGTGTGGAGGCGGCCATCGTCATCGCGGTGGCCACCGGCCGGGTGGACGAAGCGGATGCCTCACTCGATGAACTCGAACGACTCGCAGACACCGCAGGACTGCAAGTACTCGACCGCATATTGCAGCGCCGGCGCCGGCCTGACCACAAATTTGTCATTGGAAAGGGCAAGCTCCAAGAGGTGCTTATTCGTGCAATGCAGCTCGAGGTGGAAGTCCTCATTTTTGATGGAGAGCTCTCTCCGAGCCAACTGCGAAACCTGGCCACAGACACAGAACTCAAAGTGGTGGACCGCACCCAACTTATCTTGGACATCTTCTCTCAACGCGCCAAGACCCGCGAGGGAAAGCTCCAAGTAGAGCTCGCCCAGCTCCGCTATCGTAAACCCAGGCTCGCATTGATGCCCACAGCCATGAGCCGGCTCAGCGGTGGGATCGGTGGCCGCGGCCCAGGAGAGACCAAGCTCGAGATCAACAAACGCCGGGCTGGTGAACGCCAAACACGCTTGGAAAAGGAACTTAAAACCTTGTCCAAGCAACGGGCTTTACGGCGAAACCGCCGGCGCCGGGTGGGGCTACCTCAGGTGGCCATCGTCGGCTATACCAACGCCGGAAAGTCCACCATGCTCAACCGGATGACCCACTCCACTGTCGACGCCGAGGACAAGCTCTTTGCCACCCTCGACCCGACAAGCCGCCGACTGCGCTTTCCTGAATCCCGCGAGGTCATATTGACCGACACGGTTGGCTTTATCCGGCACCTCCCCAAAGACTTGGTTCATGCCTTCAAATCCACCCTCGAGGAAGTCCAAGAGGCTGACCTTTTGGTGCACCTGATCGACGCGTCGTCGCCCCTGATTCAAACCCACATCGACGCTGTCGACAAAACCTTGGCAGAATTGGGCGCAGACACCACCCCGACCCTTCGGGTACTCAATAAAATAGACGCAGTCGACAACGCCCATTGGCCTGAAATCAAGGCCGCCCACAATGGCATACTGGTGAGCGCACAGACCGGGGATGGGCTGGACGCGCTGATGCTCCAAATCGAGCGGCATCTGTTTCGAGAGCGCGCCTCCGGTAGCCTGGACTCGTGATTCTCTTTCTGCTCGCATGCGGTGGACCATCGTTGCTCGATAGCGCAGACTTGGGTCCTTTTTTTGCTGCCGACCCGGTCATCGATACCATTGATTTTGAATGCGACGAAGATGCCGAAGCCTGGACTTTTGTTGTTCGCACCCAAGGCTGGACCGGAGGCGGCTGGCTTTGGATGGGCAAAACGGTAGCGGATGCCGAAAGCCACAAAATCGGCTCCGTCGGGGCAGCCGCTGACGGCTCGACCGACAAACTCAAACTCAAACTCAAGATTTCAGCCGATTGGCGAGACGCCTCCGCCAACAGCTCCACCCGATGGTTGTGCTCCGACCTCGACGCACTCAGCATGATGACCACCGTGTACGACCCCAAGGCCGACCATGTGGTTGACTGCCGCGCTTGGGGTGCCGACACCACGCTTTGGTTATCGGTAGACGGTGCTTTTGATTGCGACAAGGTCTGGCAGACCGACACTGGCGGCAGAACCGACACTGGCGGTAGCACCGACACTGGCCGCTGAGCGCCGCACCTCAACCAGTTTGGTGGCCAAACCGATCGCAGCGATCATGCTGGAAGGGTCAGCGACTGACTTACCAACCAGAGCGTCGGCCGTGCCATGGTCGACACTGGTCCGCACGATGGGCAAGCCGAGGGTCCAATTCACGCTGCGACCAAAATCGAGCATCTTGAGCGGAACCAAGCCCTGATCGTGGTACATCGCCACCACCAAATCGAAGTCACCGTTTTTGGCCAACATAAATGCGGCCTCTGCTGAGATGGGCCCAAGCACATCGATGCCTTCAGCGCGCAACAAGGCCGCCGTCGGTGCGAGCACATCGCCTTCGCATCGGCCCAAGAGCCCGCCCTCACCCGCATGGGGGTTGAGCCCACACAAGGCCAATCGTGGAGCAGCGATGCCCAAACCGTCGATTAATGCCTGGTGGGCCGTCCGAACCGTGTGGGCCACCAATTCCGGCTGTATCGCCGCAGCCACAGCGCTCAGGGGAATGTGGGTCGTTACCAGCGCAACCCGCAACACACCGCCGGTAAAGGCCATCACCGGCGCCACCCCAAAAATCTCCCCAAGCATGTCGGTATGGCCCATACAAGAAAAGCCCTGAGCGACCAAAGCTGCCTTGTTGATCGGACCGGTCACCATCCCGTCGACCTCTCCCCGAAATGCTGCCTTCGCCGCCATGCGAATCGCTGCCACGGGTGCGGGCTCATCGTTGCCACATGTGTCAACAAGCTCAATCTGCGGAGACAGGGCGAGCCCTTGCCGACGGAGTGCCTCCATGATCTTGGGGCCATCCCCCATAAGCCGCACGCAGTCAACGCCCCTGATCACCTTGAGTGCCGCAGCCGTCACCTCAAAGCCGATACCCATGCCCGGCGTCAAGGCGAGCCTCACAATTTGTCGGGCTCCTCAAGCTTGACCTCAACCGAGGCCTCTCGCCTGGCCATTTGATACCAAGCGTCTTCCTCGGTGACAAACTGTGCCTGAAAGACCTTCAAGGAGAGGTCGTCACGAACCTCCTCAAATGGCAGCACAGGCTGAAGCTCGCGCACCCGAAGCTCCAGGAGGAAATACCCAGGCCCACTCTTGATCGGCTGAGAAAGGGCACCGGGTTCGCTCGAAAACGCGAAGACTTCAAGGTCACCGAGCAGTTCGCCTTTTTTGAAGCGCCCCATCGCACCGCCGTCTTGGCCGTAGCCGCCCATATCGAACTCTGCGGCCAATTTGGCGAAGGACTCCCCTGCAGCATGACGCGCCCGTATGGCCTCCATTAGCAGGCGTACCCGAGCATTCTCGGCCAAACTATCGTTGGCAACCATGACCAAAATTGCGCCCAGCTCAACCTCGACGGGTCGGTCGGCGCTGCGAACCATGCGATTGTAGGCCTGGCGGAGCATGTCCTCGCTCTCCACGATGCGGGGGCGAATCAAGTACTCCTGAAATTTTCTATGCCTCAGATTTTGGCGAACCTGAGCGAGATAGTCCAGCCACCCCAAACCATCAGCTGCAACCGCAGCCTCCAGCGCAGCCCGATCCATGCCGTGCTCAGAGCCGATGGCCTCGAGGTTGCGATTCAGCTCTTGCTCCGTCACCACCAACCCAAGCCGGTTGAGTTCTTGGTCGATGAGTACCCGGCGTATTTCCGCATCGAGCACGGTGATTTCTGCAGCACGCCGGGTTTCACCGGTGCCGCCTCTGGACGCAGTTTCGATATGGTCGCGGCCCAATTCATAGACCTGACTCAAGGTGATGACCTCGTCATTCACCACAGCGGCAATGCGGTCTACAGACCGAGCGAAAGCCTGGCCCAAAAAGGCCAGGGCGATCACACTGAGCACTGAAGCCTTCACTTCACCTTCTTGGGGGCCTTCACTCCACGAGGAAGCTTGCCACCAGGAGGGCCACCGCTCGGCATGCGCATGCCTGGATGCTTGGGTGCCCGTGCAGACTCGACTTCAATGCCCTCGAGCTTGGCGTCTTCGGTGGAGATGGTCGCACCATCGCGAAGGCCATCCACGTAGCCCTCGTACAAGCTTTTAAGCTTCTCGTTCTTAATCTTACGAAGGACCGAACCCTTCATTTGTTGAAAGGTCCGCTCCACCTTGTCGCGCTTGTTGGCGGACATCACGATGTTGTAACCCTCGTCGTTCTTGAACACACCGCTGACATCGCCGACTTTAAGCTTGAAAGCCTCTTCGACAATGCTGCTGTCTAGACCAGGCTTGCCATCGCGTGGCACAAAGCCGACATCGCCACCGCGCCGCTTATATGGGCCTTCGGAGTGCTTTCCAGCGAGATCCTTGAACTGGCTAGCGTCCTTGGCGAGGGTGGCTTGAATCCGGCCGGCCTCAGCCTTGGCTGCTTCATCCGTACGGTCATCGGTGACCTTGATAAGGATACGTTTGACCTGCACCTTTTCGGGGACAACAAAGTCGTCTTGATGCTCGTCGAAGTACCCCTGAAGGGCTTCGTCGGTGAAGTCAGAGTTTTTGACCTTGGCGTAAACAGCCTCGCGAAGAAGGGTGTTTACCATGACTTTTTGGACCTTGGGGTCTTGATCAAGGCCCTCTTTAAGCGCGGCTTGGTACAAGAGTTTCTCGTCAACCAAGCGCTTGAGCACCTCTTTTTTCTCGTCGACGGTGAGCGCTTTTCCGTTTGCCGGAACCTTTCGGGCTGCGGCGGCCTTGAAGGCCTCAGTGCCGACTTTAAGCCCATTGACCGTGGCGAGGGTTTCGCCGATATCCTTGCCGGCGGCTTTCACTGCACCATCGCTTGTGGCGGCGTTATTGCTATCTCCACAGCCAGTCGCAGTAAGGGTTGCACCGATTAAAAGGGCGATCATTGTATTTGTCTTCATTTTGAATCTCCAGAGCTTCAATTTCAGCGGCTGACAGTATCATGGGACGCTCACACAGGCCATACCCAAAGCGATACCCTTCCCCCCTCAGCTACACAGGGCCTCGAGCGCACCCATACTTTTCCTCTCTCCATCCAAACCCATGATTGAAAGCTGACTTTCAGCCACCCTCAAGGCGGCTGCTGAACCCACCACCACGACCGCTGCCTTGGCGGGTTGAAAATAGCGAGCGGCCACCAATTTGAGCCTCTTGAGGTCGACGGCAGCATAGCGATCCGCCTCCCCAGCCCACACATCGGCGTCGAGGCCATTGAGCCAAGCTGATGTCGCAAGCGCTGACAGGCCACCGATACCACTCGCAGTATGAGGGAGCGCCCCGGATATCTGGTCGACCGCGTGGCGCAATTCGGCTTGGCTATGCTCGCCATTAGCCATATCGTAGAGCAACTCAAACACAACCTTCAACGCCTCGCCGGCCTTTTCTGGAGCAACGGTCACGCTGACGGTGATCTCCCCAGCGTCTCGGCCACAATCCAACAGCGCGTACGCACCGTAGCTCAAGGAGCGCTCATCCCGAATGACCCGAAACAGCCGGGCACTCGCGCTTCCACCAAACACCTGATTAGCCACTTTTAAGGCGATATAATCAGGGTGGCTTCGAGGCACCGCGCCCAAACCCACAGATACGACACAAGCCTCAGCGGTGGGTGCTTCAATCAAAATCGCTGAGCCGGAAACCTCAATCAACGGGTCTGAAGGCTTTGAGCCAACAATCCCAGTCGCTGCCGGGCTCAAGGTGGGTATGGTTGCCAAACGTTCTGATAGTCGAAAAACAGTGTCATCCACATCGAGCTGACCCACCGCCAAGACCAGCCCTTGGCCGGGATCAACTATCGACGAATGCAGGCGCTTTAAGTCAGCGGTCTGGGTGTGTTCGAGGCCTGCCAGGGTGGTCCGTGGCCGCCCATAGGGGTGTTTTCCGTAGATCGCATAGGCCATCCACAACGCTGCCATGGCCTCAATTTTTGCCCATTCATGACGGTGAACAGCCATCGCCTTGTGCCGTTCTGCGGCCACCGAAATATCGGAAAGTCCAGGTCGAAGAGCAACATCGGCGGTCAACTCCAACAAGACCGGTAGATGTTCGGACATCCCCGACATGCTCACGATGGCGCTATCAATGCTGACACCGCCGCCCATTCTCAGGCCAAGATGACCAAGCTTATCCGAAAACTGAGCTGGCCCGAGCGTGGTGGTCCCGTGCCGCATTACGCGCTGCAACACCAAGCCACTACCCAGCAAGTTCATCGGCTCTAGGCTGCGACCGGCCCCAAAAACCCAGCGCACTTGAGCCAAAGGCAGCGCGCCGGCAGAAATGGCGACCACACGAAAACCATTGGGTAAATCGGCGATGGCCATCGGTGGCCATACCCAAGCCTTAGGCTCAAGGCCGACGGGCGCACGACTCGGAAAGCCTTTCATTGGGCCACAACTTCGAGTACGACGATGC
>DBIS01000292.1:0-8245 GCA_002296975.1 Deltaproteobacteria bacterium UBA796
TTGGCCTTGATCGCCGGCACCGCGAGCGTCACTGGCTTTGCGGTCCTCACCGCCGTACCTTTCTCACTCGGAGCCGCCATCTACATCGCGGAGTTCGCCCCGCCCAAGGCCAGAGAGTCCCTCAAAGTCTTGGTCGAGCTTTTGGCCGCTATCCCCAGCGTGGTCTGGGGCTTTATCGGTCTCAGCATCATGAATCCGCTCATTATCGCCATCTTTGATGTGCCTATCGGCCTCAATGTGCTCAACGCAGGGTTGATTTTAGGGCTCATGAGCGCACCGATCATGTGCACCATCGCAGAGGACGCGCTCAAAGCCGTGCCCGACAAATACCGAGAAGGTGCTGAAGCCTTGGGGGCCACCCGCGCCCAGGTCATCTTTCGCGTGGTGTTGCCCGCCGGAAAGACCGGACTGATGGCCGCCGCACTGTTGGGCGTCGGACGGGGCTTCGGCGAAACCATGGCGGTCCTGATGGCCTCTGGGCACTCGATCAACATGCCGGACAGCCCCTTTGACTCGGTGCGCGCACTCACCGCAACCATCGCCGCGGAGCTCGGCGAGACGGCCAATGGCTCTGAGCATTACCAAGCCTTGTTCACCTTGGGCATCTTGCTCTTTGTCGTCACCTTTTGTATCAACCTGACCGCAGACATCGTCGTTCGGGGAATCCGCAAAAAATGAGTATGTTCGCAGCCACCGCCTTAAACCGAAAAAATGCCACCAAGCAGGCGTGGATCAGTCGGGCATTCGGTGCGATGACCATCTCCTTGGTGATCCCGGTTGTCTTGGTCATGGGCACCTTGATTCACCGTGGCGCACCCTCGCTATCGTGGGCCTTTTTGACCGAAGACCCAACCGGTGGCATGACCGCGGGCGGGATCTTTCCTGCGCTGTTTGGAACAGTCTGCATTGTCATCGTCGCCTTGCTCGCCTCGGTCCCAGTGGGTGTGGCCGCAGCGATTTATCTGAGCGAGTACGCACCAGACAATGTGTTCACCCGAATCATCAACTTGGCCATCATCAACCTGGCGGGCGTTCCATCCATCGTCCACGCCCTCTTTGGTGTGGGCGCCTTCGTGTTGTTCATGGATTTTGGCACATCCATCCTGGCCGCAAGCCTGACCCTCGCGGTGATGACTTTGCCCGTGGTCATCGTCTCCACCCGAGAGTCCTTGGTCGCAGTCCCCCAAGCTTACAGAGACGCGTGCTTGTCCATGGGGGCCACCAAGTGGCAGACCATCTGGCGGGTCGTGCTGCCAAACGCCATCTCCGGCATCCTCACCGGCATCATTCTTGAAGTCTCCCGCACCGCCGGGGAGACAGCCCCGATCATGTTTACAGGCGCCGCCTTCTTTCTGCCCTTTTTACCTCAATCGGTGTACGACCAAACCATGGCCATGTCACTGCACCTCTTTGTGGTGGCCACCCAAGTGCCGAACGTGCCCGAATCACTGCCTTATGGGGTCGCTTTGATCCTCGTGGGCATGGTCTTGGTGATGAACTCGGTGTCCATCGGCTTTCGGGTCTATTTACGAGGCAAACGCAAATGGTAAGCCATGCCCCAGTGCACCTGAGCGTCGAAGACCTCACGATCGCTTATGACGGCAAAACCGCCATCAGCGGGATCAACCTCGAGATCCGGAAAAATGAAATTTTTGGCATCATCGGTCCGGCTGGAAGCGGGAAAACAAGCTTTCTACGGATTTTAAACCGGATGGACGCCAACGTGAACAATATGTCATGGACGGGGTCAGTCTCCTATAATGGCACCGATTTACGCACTTGGCGCAACCTGTACGCCTTGCGCAGAAAGGTGGGCGTGGTCTTCCCTTTACCGGTCGGCCTTCCCATGAGCATCTATGAAAACGTTGCTTTTTCTCCCCGAATTCGTGGCATCAAAAACAAGGCCGAAATCGATGACATCGTTGAACGTTGCCTCACTCGCGCAGCCTTATGGGACGAAGTCAAAGACCGGCTCGACGCGCTTGGGAGTCTGCTGAGCGGCGGGCAACAACAGCGGCTCACCATCGCCCGGGCCCTGTCCCAAGAGCCAGACCTCTTGCTTCTCGATGAGTTTTCCATCGCAGTCGACCCCGTGACCACCATGCGCATCGAAGATGTGCTCAAAGAACTCAAAAGCGAGCTCACCATCGTGTTGGTCACAAACCTGGTCCAGCAATGTCGGCGCTTGGCCGACCGTACAGCCTTCTTTTTATCTGGGGAATGTGTCGAGGTGGGTGACACCGAGGACTTCTTCACCGGCACCGTCAAAGATCAACGCACACGAGACTATGTGGAGGGTCGTTTTGGCTGATCAACCTGCCATTCTCACCCAAGATTTAAGCCTTTGGTATGGCGATTTTCAGGCACTTTTCGATGTCAACCTATCGATCAAAGCCGGCCAAATCACCTCGCTTATCGGCCCATCGGGTTGCGGAAAGTCCACATTTTTAAGGTGCATCAACCGGATCAACGAGCGGCTCGGCTACGTCAAAACGACAGGAAAAGTGTCGGTGATGGGCCACGATGTCTACGCGCCCGAGGCCGAACTTATCCAGGTCCGGCGCCATATCGGGATGGTCTTTCAGCGACCAAACCCACTGCCCCTGTCCATTCGTGACAACATCCTATTTGGTCATCGCTTGCATCATCCAGACGACCGCTCCAAAAGCGTTGAAGATGGGCTTGTCGAAAAATCCTTACAAACTGTGCTGCTGTGGGACGAACTCAAGGATCGCCTCAACGCACCCGCGATTGGCCTGAGCCTCGAAGCCCAGCAAAAGCTCTGCATTGCCAGACTGTTACCCGTCAAACCCACTGTGTTGCTGATGGACGAACCCTGCTCTGCCTTAGATCCCAAAGGCACCGAGGCGGTCGAAGAGCTCATCTGGACCTTAAGGGGCGAGTACACCATCTTGATCGTGACGCACAATATGGCCCAAGCCCGCCGCGCCACCGAAGAGTGCATTTTCATGCTCATGGGCAAAGTGATCGAGCACACCGCCACCGACAAGATGTTCGTCAGCCCAGTCCATCAAGAAACCGCTGACTATATCGAAGGCCGGTACGGTTAAAAACCGGCTTTCATCCTAAAGAAAATACCTTTCTCTGGCTGATCAGGATCGGCCTCGGACTCGGTCACCTCATAGAGAAAACCCGCCGATACCAAAGAATTAAAGTCTTTGGTGACCCCCCCACGCATGGTGGTCAAGCCATCGACCTCCATCTCTGTATTCGGGTCCCACTTATCGTATCGCACCACAATATTGAGCAACTCTGGCACTTTGCCCACCAAGTTTCCAGACACCCCTCGACCCTTGAGTTCGCCAGCTGTTTCTGAGAGATACTCTCCCCACGCCCCGAAATTCTTGTGTTTCATGCCTATGGCTGCCACAAGCACTGTGGTGCTGTCGATGTCTTCGTGAGTATAAAAGTCATCGCTGATAAACAGGCTGATAGGAAGCTTGATGTCCCCATGAATCGGGTCGACGGTCAGCCGGGCCTGAAAGGATTTTGCGTGGTCGACATCGGGCATTCCAGCACCTTCACCGTTGACCATAGAGGCGGCCCAGCTCACCACGCCATCGGCATGCTTTCCGAGCGCGTGGACACCCATATCTGCAGAGTTCAACACACCCTCTTGATCGGCAAAAGATTTCGCGACCCACCGGTGACCCCAAAACTGCTCAGAAAAGCCAATCATGGGGGTGGAGGCTGAGCCGAAACGAAGCTTGACGCCCTCTGCGAGTGCGACCTGCAAATATGCGTATTTCAGCACCGCTTGGAGCTGCTCATCTTCGGTACGAGCGACATCGGTGGTGAGCCGAACTGAAAAGGTATTGTCGATACGCGCCTTGAGGTTGAAATAAGCGCGGTCCACATCGAAGCCATTGGGCCGTGGGTCGCCATCGACGTACCCGGCATAGGGCGTGGGTTTGAGATCATAGCCATAGTGCGCGTACACCTTGGCACCCACAGCCACTTTGGGGTTGGGGCCGCCACCGGCAAAGGCCGCGGAGAAAAGGCTGCTGCCAAGAAAAAGAGCCATTGAGCGATAAAGTGGACGCATGAGGAGTCTCCGAAGTCTTGGTGGTTAAGCATGAGTCATCTAACAGATAGAGCAGCCGAGGTGGCCTGAAAATGATCGATGATAATCTCTTGGCCGACACCCTCAGTGATGAACACCGCTCAACGCTCGAGGCTGCATTGCGCGCGCTCAAGACGGATCTGGTCCAATTCATCGCCTCTATCACCGAGGCCACAGCCACCGTGGTACTCGACCAAGGTCAGCAAGGTCGACTCAGCCGCATCGACGCCATGGCAGCCCAAAAGATGGCTCAGGCTCACAAACGGCGAGCAGGGGTCCGCTTGGAGCGGGTGGTCCACATCTTGAGCCAATCTAAAAACGAGGACTTCGGCTGCTGTGGTGACTGCGTTGAGCCCATCCCCATGGCCCGGTTGATGGCCCGGCCTGACGCCGTGCTCTGTGTGGATTGTGCGAGCGCCCGCGAGGGGTGACAAAGGTCGACCCTAGTCAATCATCGCCCGAATCTCACGGGGGTGCGCCCACTCAAAGGCCGATGAGTCACCATAATGGGCGTTGACTGTATCGATGAAATCCCGCAAAAGCGTCTCGGTCGCGATGGGCTCTTCGGGGCCATCCTCTCCGTCTGGGTCGGACATAAATGGGTCATTGTTCACATCACGTAGGTTGAGCGTACCCAGGTCGTGAATGTGGAAATACCAGGTATTGAGCGCCCCCAGACGGCGGTTGGCGATGGCGGTGCGCAAATCCTGAAAAACCGCATCATGGTCTGCAGCTTGGTAGGCAATCGGCGCGCCAGAACTGAAAAAATCGATCATATACAGGCCACTGAGCTGCTGTTCTGAGATTTTCACCGTCGACCAAGACAAACCAGGCATGTACAATAATTTGGAGCGCGGGGCGTCTTGGGTCCAGTTCTCGATATCGCCCAAATGCCATGCGGCCGTCTTGTCCTCGAGGGCCCACGGTGCCAGGTCTTTTCCCCGAACATCCCCAAATTGGACCTCGTCGTATGCCCACGCGCTGGCAAACATACTCAAATCAAAACCGGTGTTGCCCACGCTTGGACGGACCACCTCTTGGTACAAGCGAATCCAGTCATGATCCCACATCCGATGCCTGTCTGCCCCAGAGATAAATTGCCCACCACCCCTGATGTTGCGGTCGACCAAATCCACCTGGGGGGTCATGAATTCTTGGTAGCAATCCCAATCACCCAAAGCGCAGTAGTCGGGATCGTCCGGAAAACACGCGGTGGAAGACGCTGCGGCTACCCAATGGGGAGAGTCGCGGTTGCAATGGACGGGGTTTGAGTCGTGGCCACCATCTGTGCAGTGAAAACAGGGGCGATTGTGCAGTAAAACGCCCATGGTAAAGCCGTGGTCGGCCATCTCATCAAAAATCGCGGTTTCACCACACTCTTCGGCCTTTTGGGCAAAATTGTCGGTGATGCCCAGGGCCACCGGAACCCCCAAACCCGCGACGATGGCGGCGTTGTTGCGAACCAAGCGAAGTTCACGGGCAAAATCGATGTCCCCACCCACACATGGAATGTCCATATTGAAGCTAGACGGTTCCTCGATGGTGGTGAATAAAAACCCGAATAAGGGTGTGTCTGAAAGTGGGTCTGAGTTCGTCTCAGCATCGGGCAATGGGCCGAACACCCAGACATCAACCCCGCCGTCAGTGCCCAAATCTGGATTATCCAGATACACGGCCACATCTCCTCGGCCATTCGGTTCGCCCAAGGCCAATATCGGCGCTTCGATGGATTGAACATCCAAGACACCGCTACCGTTGAGCAACACTAAGGACCACACACCGTCTTGAACAACGGACACCCAAGCCAGGCCTCGGCGACCATCGGCGACCACCGCTTTCGCTGTGCCATCGAATCTAAAATCCACACGCTCGCCGTGGCCGTCAGCGCCCATTTTGAGTTGGGACACCCCACCTGATTTCATGGTGAGCCACGCCACCCGAGCGCCTGTACCCACCGCCATCGCCATCGCAGCATCGATCTCGGTTGGGCCCAAATCGACAGCATCGAGAATCTGGAGATCATGGGTGCGCAAACGAACCACACGATTGTGAGTGCCATCGAGGGCTAAAATCACATCCCCCTGGATGGCAAGACCCATCACCTCAAACTCCAGCAGCCTTTTTCGAATAAAGGTGCCATCATCTGCCGAAACGACCGCCAATGCCCGATGCTCGGCCGAGCTCAAAACCACCGCCCGCTCACTGCCAATGGCCACACAAGGTCCCGTATACGAGCCCGACGCGCTCAGTGCTGGAGGGAGGGACCGCACCCCCAACACCTGGTTGTAAGTATAGGGTTTCGGGCCGGTCTTTCCTGCGTCCACGACCTCCATTCGAGTGCCGTTTTCTTTCACCAAAATCAAGGTCTGGCTGGCCGGGTCCACACACCAGTTCACCGTGGGGTTGGGGCTAGACAATAAGCCCGATTCCCGCTCAATCCCACCCCGGCAAGCGCCAGTCTCGTCGAAGGATCCGCCCAAACAATACGTCCCATACGAATGCACCCAGGTGTGGGTGATGGTGCGAATATTTAGACCATCGTTGTCGCGAACAAAGGTCGTTCCATGACTGGGATGGGTCACAGCACCGCCCACGCCATCAAGTCCGATTATCTCAGTTTTCGCAATGCTTTCAATTACATATGAAAGTTCATCAAAAAGTCCGCTATCGCCAGCGGTGTCCTCTGAGGGTCGCAGATCGGTGCCAGAATCAACACCGTTGGTCCCATCAAGCACCGTTTGAGATTTATCACCACCACAGGCAACGGCGGCACATAAAAATATTGGCGACCACCTCATGGCGCGGGTTCCAGTTCACCCAAAGATGCCGTCGCCAAGCCGATGGCTGAGCCGGTCACCCCGGTCCCCGAGTAGTACATTTTCAAGGTGTCTCCATCCACAACCAAGGCAGAGCCCAAAACTGAGTTGCTCTCCCAAGTACCTGGTGTGGTGGGTGTGGCGAGAACAGGCAGGGCCGAGCGGGTCCAATGAATGCCATCACGGCTCATCGCCCAGCCCAACATAAAGTCTCCTCGGGGGCCACCGGTGTAGCTCATCATGTAGTAGCCCTGAGCGTAGACCACCTCAGCACTCTTGACACTCGCGGCCTCCCAGCCAGCACCCTCTCCCTCAAAAACCGGGTTTTTACAGTGGCGATTCCAGCCAATACCGTCCAAGGAGTACGCATAGCCAATGCGATGGTAGCCCGTGGAGTACCACATCTCGAGTTGGCCGTCGGGATGATGAATAATGCTCGGATGTGCGACTGCTGTGCCTGCCCAATCCAGCTCTGAATCGCTCCAGCCAAACACCGGATTCTCTGGGTAAAGAGCAGAGAGGGCCGCACCGTCCACAGCAGCCATGCCGATGGTCAAGTCGCCCGTCTCACCGCCTCTTCCTGTAAAATAAACCCGCCAATCGATACCCACTTGAAGAAACATGGGGCTGTTGGTCGCGTACCGACGCCAGCTTCCGTCCAAGCCCGTGGGCAAGATGGATTCGCCAGCCACCTTGGTCCAAGCCACGCCGTCATTCGATGTCGCGACCCCGATTGAGTAGTCCAGGTCCGGGGTGCGGGCGTGCCACATCACCCAGGTGTCATCGACCTTGGCGACCGATGGAAACATCAACCCTGCGGCATCTGGGCTTGGTGAGTGGCCCGGCGACAAGACGGGGTTGGCGGAGTGACGGCTGAAGTTCGGTACAAAGGGCAGCCCTTCGAGTGGGGTGGTGTCGCGCTCAATTCCGTCGACAAAACCAAAGGGCCGCCCGGTGAGCATGGCTGAAGCCTCGGTATGATCATCTTCGTGGGAAACAACCGCCACAACTTCGGTGTCGCCCAATGGGACGCCCCACACACAGGCCTGGGCCAGACCGGTGCCGTCGGTCTGTAAATCCGGGCCGATGCAATCGTTGCCGAGCCAGATGTCGACATTGGCACCTTCGGCGGGCTCATGTTCGTCGCTGACAATCACCGAAACACAAACGGTCGCGCACTCATCGACGATGTCGAGATCGTCGGTGAAGGCGAGGGTGGCCTTTAAACTTTGGGGCGACGCAGGGGTGAGGCCGGCTGCGGTATCGACATCCTCTGGCCCTGACTCATCACCGGCGGGTTTGTCGTGGCTACACGAAACAAGACCCACCATCATCATCATCATCA